>DBCW01000153.1 GCA_002293265.1 Eggerthellales bacterium UBA948 | reverse complement strand
GACCCTGATCCAGACCCTGATCCTAATCAAAATCCCGAACCAAATGATCCCGATGACCCAAATAATCCAAAAGACCCCGAGAAACCAGTTGTCCCGGTTGACCCCAATGATCCGGATGAGCCAATAACAGCCGAGGATGTCAACGACAAAAATGACGAAGATAATACCTCGACAGGCGCAAACAACAAATCCGAACTACCGCTAACGGGCGACAAAACAACAAGTATCTGGATCTTAATTCTAGTTATAGCAATATTGGGAGCAGTGTTCATCCACACTTGGTGTAAACAAAAACGCCATAGAACTAGACAGCTAGCTGCTACTTGCCTAGACTTATCGTCAAGCGAAAACAAGGCAAAGGACAGATATGTCGAGCAACCCAAGACATTCTTTCGCAAAACTAGATGATACTTTCCTAACATGCGTCTACGAGCAGGTCGCATTGGTGCCATATGGCACAGTTTGCACTTATGGCACCATTGCAGAGCTTGCGGGTTACTCAAAAGCAGCGCGCGAGGTAGGTAGGGCCATGAGCCGCACTCCTGCGGAGTTAAATCTCCCCTGCCATCGCATAGTTAATGCCAAAGGAACTTTGGCACCCGACTATGCTTTTGGTGGACAAGAAAAACAACGTCAATTGTTAGAAGCTGAAGGCATTACCTTTATTAACGAAGAAACAATCAACATGAAACGTCACGTCTGGCCGCCAAAAGACGAACCGGAGCAGCTGTTCTTTGATTTTAGCGGTGCTTGATGCTTTCTGCGACTGTTATTCNNTATTCTCCCGCTGCAAGCATCAGCTACTCACGCTTAAGTAACTTAGTATTTGCCAGATAAAGCGCCAATAAAAGCACAAGTATCGAGATGGAAAATATTAACGTATGCACAGGATCATCGTGGTAGAGAATGATCAGGCGGATAATAGCAGTGACACCAATATAGATGAAGTATCGCAGCGGAAAATGAAGTCCGGACTGGTAATACTTTGCTATAAGCGCCAAAAACTCAAAGTACAAAAACCAGGTTACTATGGAACCGAGTATCTCGCTGCTACTAATGTCATGCGGCTCGATGACAAGAATTATTAGTGACCGTGTATTCATCACCAAAAGCACCGATAAAACGGCTCCTAAAATAAACAGCATCCCCGATAAAAACAACTGCATGAGCCTAGAAATGCTTTTAGGCTCGGTGATATTTTTAATGGTAATCTTTTCTCTTTCTGTATCGCTCATCGCTACCCTTCTACATTAATAAGTAAAGGCAGGCGGTTGTCGTACAACTCACCCTGCCTTCATATTCTAACTTGTCTATGTAAAAAATAAGTAATGGGATTTATCTATAGACATCTTGTTACAAGAGAACTATACCATATTCAGATGGCTGCTCCACATTCTTGGCAAAACTTTTGCCCAATGCCGAGTGTTGCGCCGCATTGTCCGCAGAACTTCTTACCCGTTTCTTGGTTATTTTGCTGCGACTGAGCTGGTTTTATACCCCATAAACTTTTAAGCTTATTTTCCCATGCTTCTATATTGGAGTGGACTATGCGTCCTATGAAATTGGCGCGGACGAACTGGAGTGCTGTCGTGCGCTGGGCAGCCATGAGGTAATCGGCGTTTTCTAACCTCAGCAATTCCTCGTCGGACATGCGGATGACCTCTCGCTTAAAGCTGATGGCNNCGGTTGAGTTTTTCGGTAAAGGTTTTAAAATCGCCGCCCGTGCGATAAACGAAGGTGGCCGAGTCTGCTTCTGCAAACTCCACCGCAGCGTAGTTGCCATCCGGTGAGGGCGCAATAAGCCAGAGTAGATAGGGGTCTGGTTGGAGCGCTTCACCCTCTGAGGCTTCTATGTTTTCGTTTTGCGGGACACCCATGCTGCCCAAAACCTCAAGTGGGTTGGTGCCGCCAGCAAGACCGCCGAACATACCGCTTAGATCGCCTTTTGCGTCACCAGAAGCGCTGCCCTCGTTCTTCCTGAAACCGATGTATATTTGCATGGGGTCACCGAGCTTCTTAAACACCGCGTAGCTCTCGCTGGCTCGGGTAGCGGAGAGTTTACTTTCCAANNACCAACTGGTTAAAGTCCATTACATAATTACTGTACAATAAATTATTTAGTTGTTAGTTTGTTAGTTTACCATTACGCAGGTGTCCTTAAATTTACGAAAGGGTCTACTACCTAAATGCTAGAGCCAAGGTGGTAAGCTCGCCGAACGGAGCTGCCACACCCTCAACCGTAAGACGTGCAAGCTGGGATGCATGCGTTGTTGAAAGCGAGGGGTCTATATCCTTTACCGCCTGCAAAGACTTATCCCTGAGCTTGCGTACCTGCTTTTCGAGCGCTATCTCAAAGGGTGTGGTGTCATAGCCCAGCTTGGCATAGGTATAGCTCTCACCGCCTGCAAGATGCAAGGTCAATTCATAGTCTCTCTTGTCCATGCCGTTTACAAAACAGAGAGGCACGCGCCGTGCCTGCATATCGGGTGGCAGAGCAACCACACAGTTTTCATAGATGTGGATGGGAGCAGAGACACGAGCCGACATCTCGCTTTCGCTCAAGTTGAAATCACCTTTTGTCGTGAGAAGTGGGTTACCTTTGATGAAAAGTGAGCGAAGCACCGCCTTATTGTAGGCTTCGCAAAGCGCAGTGTAGAAAGGCTCTGCCAACTGCCCCATGCGGGAGAGAGCATAATCTCCCTCCGTAGTCTTTACGGAAACGGTATAGTTGGCAAAGGCGAGAGCGGTCACCTTGGCATAAGCAAGCTCAACCACATCAAAGAGGACAGCAACTGCCAGAGCATTCTCTCCAATGGTCAGCTTGACCTCTCCGTTTACCACAGATGAGAGCGCCTGTGCCGTGTACTCGAACAAGGGTTGCTCCTTCTCCTGCGCAGTATTACTACCCATGACTGATGAAATATCCATCTTATTCACCTTCTCGTTGTTTATGAACAAGGCATCTATGGTTGTGCCAATGTGCCCGATTCCTATGGCTTGGCCAGCTCGCCTTGCTGACCATAGACAGCATGTACCCTTGCCGCAATTGTGCTACCTTCACAACTTTGGTTTTCGACTAAGGGGAATCACTGTGGAAAAGCATAAACTGTCCCACTTCCTGAGAGGTACTTTAGTAAAGGAACGTCAGTGATACCTCATAGTCATAATTATCCTGTCCGTCGGGTTCTTCGGCTGGAACAACCCCGAGCGTGACCGTAATCCATTGACTGTTCTTTTGATAGCTCCATTGTGCGATAAAGTTCCACGCATCCCAGTTTGATTCGCTGAAATCGAGTTCCGTTGGTTCGCCCAGGCCGTAATACACATTCCAGTATTTCCCGTCATCAGCAACTGCGGCAGTGGCTTCGATAACCTTCATCACCAGCGGCTTCATCACATCCTCACCAAGCGGACCGCCTTCGTTGGTAATGTACATGACAATCTCGTCTTCATCACAGTTGTAGAGACTGGCTTCCGCAAAGGTGTCTGGCTTGATGTCATCCAACGTCAGACCTGCTCTGGCAAGTCGCCCTTCAACAGTGCTTGAGTCAACACTATCGCCCTCATTACTCGATGCCGTATCAGTTGTTTCGCTGCCATTTTGCGATGCAGGTGGGGTGGTGTTTTCGCTGTTCGACGTGTCGCTACCTCCGCCACAGGCGGCGAGAGAAAGCATCAAGGCCAGAGCTAGGGTAAAAGCAACCAGTTTCTTCATTACAACACTCTCCTCAATCATGGGTCTGAAAAAAAACGGTGAAACCTATCGTTCCACAAAGACAAAATCTAGCGTGATACATGCCACTGGCTTATCGTCGAAGGTGAGCACAAAATCATACAGACCATCTAGACAATCTGCGGCGTTCAGATAAAACTGCACGTCTGTTCCGAATCGTGGCGACCATGAAACCGCCTTTAAGTTTGTATGAGACATGCAGTCATTTTCGTAATTGCCCTTATAAGTTTCGGCATGTTTGATTGCATATATTGAAGCTTCATGGTCGCCGCTGTTGGGGTCAAGGCTGGCAGGAAGTTTGAAAGTAAGCCATTCATCGAAGTGGTACTGCGGCGAATTCTCTTGACCTAAATGCTTGCCGCCCTCAATCTTTATGCTGAAATCTTGGAACTTAGGGTCAAGCATGACTACCTCACCGAGTTTCATTTCCGTCTTTTCCTCAGTCAGCGTTTCAGTTAGGGTTTCACCTATTTTTGCGCCACACTCCTGACAGAACTTCACACCGGGAGAGGGTTTTGCGCCACATGACGGACAGGTCTGCTCTTTTTGCTCGGAGGCAGGAGCAGCCTCAAGTTTTGCTCCGCACTCTCCACAAAACTTGTTCTCAGCGGGATTCTCATATCCGCACGAGGAACAGGCACTCTCTGCTTTCGGCGCTTCCAGCTTTGCCCCGCACCCACCACAAAACTTCATGATGTCAGGGTTTGTTTGCCCACAAGCAGCGCAGATGATTGTAGCTCCCATAGTCGTTTCTCCTATCAAAGTTTGTTACCGCAGCCACCGCAGAACTTGGTGCCCGGTTGGTTTTGCGTGCCGCAGCCTGCACAAAGCCCGCTCGGGGGAGGAGGCGGAGCAGCCGCTTGTTCGAGATTTGCTCCACAGTTATTGCAAAAGCGCACCGCCTGCGCGTTTTTTGCTCCGCAGTTGGGACACTCTTTAAGCTCCATCGAAGCTCCGCAGTTGTTGCAAAACTTGCCCGAACCGGCGGGTTTTCCGCAGGAGGGGCAGATGGTCGTCTTGCTCTCTATCTCTCCTTGCCAGACCGTGGCGCTCTGTCCTGCTTCGTCAATGTTTCGTTGCATGGCAGCGGCATGGGCTTGCGCTACGTAGACCTCTTGTCTCGGGGCACATTTTGTACAGAGCCCAGTGTCTTCATTCCAGCAATGGTCGCACACGTAGCTGTTGCAGTTAGGGCAACGATGAAAGTGTTGTCTTGCCTCGTTTTGACAACGCTCGAAGGCTTGTTCGTGCTCTTTGAGCCACTCGGGGCTTCTTCCTTCAAAGTTGCGTGAGAGTACGTCTGTTGCGCGGTCGGCTCCGTAGCCCAGTGTGCTGGCACGACCACCTACCAGTGAGCCGAGGATACTGGCACCCTGTCCGATCCCTTGCAGTAAACCTTTCTTCTTGTAGGTGCTGCTTTCAATGAAGCTTGAACGATAACCGTCTTGGCAGACATCGCAGAAGAAGGTGAACTCAAAACCTGCCTCCGTGCTGTTGTCCTGATAGTTTCTGGTGAATGCCTGTAGCATGGCTTGCTACCTCCTGTCTTTTATCTTGATTTTCTTGCCGCAGGCGGTACACGTAGTGTTCTCAAAGAACTGCAACTCGCCGCAACGTGGGTTTGTGCACTGAATCATCATCCCCTGTCCGCAGACATCACAACGCTCGGCTGCAAAGGTTTCGCTTCCGCAATTGGGACATAGCACATACAGCGAACGTCCGCAGCCTGAACAAATCGCTTGCCCTTTTTCAACCGGCTTTAGGCAGCTAGGACATTGATATCCAAACGGACTTCTACTTTGACATCTCGGGCAAAGTCGAGCATCGCGCTCTACAAACTCCCCGCAATGGATACATGGCTGTTTATAAGTAGCCATGTCAACCATCCTGCCTTGCTCCGCAGCCCCCACAAAAGCGCGTACCGGCAGCTAGCTCAATTCCGCAGGAAGTACAGTGTTTTATACCTGCCGTGCCAAGCGGCGATCCACATTCTTGACAAAACCGTATTCCCTCTGCGTTTTTGTGCCCGCACTGGTTGCAGCGGCCTTTTGCCTCCTCTGCCGCAGCTTGGGCGTCTGCTTGTTCTTGCTCACTTTTGGCTTCGCTGAGTGTTGCCTCAGCAGCGGCAATGTTTTGTTGAATGAGTTGTAACTTAGAGTTCTGTGGCCATGCATCTGGGTTTTGTCCGTAAGCCTGTCGTCCAATTTCAATCAATAAGTCATATTCCTGCTTTTGTAGATCGGATAACTCTGACTGTGCTGCCAACAACTTACCTTCCGGCGTGTCTTTAGGTACGAGACCGGATTTTGCTAAACCGCCCATCAGACCACCTAAAGCACCGCCCAGACCTCCAAGGTCACCAAACAAATCTTTTGCCATACTCAAACACCTCCGTAGTTTTACAGTTTTATTCTTTACTATCTGCCTTTGTCTCTACTGTTTTCATACACTTAATACACATCATTTCCTGCATATCGTAATGGTCATTACACACCCACTTGCCACAGCATTGACAGCCGTTAAACGCCAACCTCGCTTCTTTTTCTGCTAACACACGAGCTTCTTCTACCGAATCTATGAATATCCACCCTGCCGTGTAACAAAAGTCGCAGTAAGCACAATAGAATGTAAATTGATATCCTCCGTCTGTATGCTTCAAGGTGTATCTTGATCTAAATACCAAATTAGGATCTCTTTGCGTCATTTGATTGCATCTCACCAGCCCACAGTCATTGAATAATTAGTCTAAATATGCAAATATAAACATATATGTTTTACCTGTTGAAGAGCTATTCTCTGTTAGCTTGCTGACACTCATACAGTAGCGAAGGTGATGGTGATTTGCATACTATCCCAAGGATAGTTTTTTAGGGAAAACAGGTTGATCATGCACAAAATATGTGTTTATAGATGTCGATCATAATTGTAGGCATGAGAGGTAAGAATCTGCGTGTTATAAAGCTTTGCTCTTTTGTTATTACTGAGACCACATAGAAAGGTAATTGCGCATGAAGAGAGTTTTATCATTAGCGTTGTGCCTTTGCCTTATACTGACACAACTTGCCGGCTGTAGTGCAAAAGAGCCAATGAACCCCAAAGATACCATTACGCTTACCATGTGGCATGTCTATGGCAGCCAAACCGATTCACTTATGAACGAAATGATAACTGAGTTTAACCGAACAACCGGCAAAGACAATGGTGTTACGATCACGGTCACATCAGTGTCTAACTCTGATGATATTCACACGGCACTAGTAGCTTCTGCAAAGAACCAGCCGGGGGCAGGATCACTACCCGACATATTTGTCTGTTATCCAAAAACAGCTATTGAGATGGGCACAGATTTGCTAATGGACTGGAATGACTATTTCTCTGAAGAGGAAAAGTCACAATATATCCCTGCCTTTATGGAGGAGGGCGTTATTGACGATGAGCAAATTATCTTTCCTGCGGCCAAATCCTCAGAAGTTATGTTCATCAACAGGACCGTTTTTGAGCGTTTTTCCAAAGACACAGGCGTGACATTGGATGACCTGGTCACTTGGGAAGGACTTTTTGATGCGTCTATTCGCTACGCTGTATGGACAGATGCACAGACTCCGGATGTAGCGGGTGACGGCAAAGCATTCCTGTTTTACGATATGCCGTTCAACTACATGCAGTTATCCGCACACCAGCTAGGTGAAGACCTGTTTTCAGACAAGCGAATAGACTTTGACAGCCCGATAATAAAAAGTGCGTGGGATAAATTTGCACAGACCGCTATAAGCGGAGGAATAAACTTGGGCGACGGTTTTGGCACATCGGAAATGATGATCGGAGAGACAGTAGCAAATGTCGCATCTACCGCAAGCATCATTTATTTTAAAGATACGGTCACATATCCCGATAACACAAGCGAGCCTCTAGAATTGATCTCTTTGCCATATCCCGTTTTTATGGACGGCGAAAAGTCAGTTATCCAACGCGGCGTTGGTCTTGGTGCATTGTCTGGTGACAAGGCACATGAAGAAGCGGCCGCCCTGTTTGCTAAGTGGTTTACTGAAATGCACATCAATACAGATTTTTGCATAGAGACGGGCTATATGCCCGTCAGACAAGACGCATATGAGTCTTTGTTTGCCGAAAAGATCACACAGATTGATAATCCTGAGTTCCGCTCTTTGTTTGAAGCCATTGCTGTGATGTATCGCGATTACAGTTTTTACACCCCACCACTGTGGGATGGATTTGCCAAACTACAATACGATTTTGTAGCTGAGATGAAAGCGGTGCTTTTGTCATCACAAGAATCGGTTGATGCAAATACTTCAGAAGCATCTAACCTTGCTTGGCGACACCTAAATGAAAGTTTTGGATAATATCCTTTTATCGGACAGTCTTTTGCACGGGAAGTGCCAATTTAATCATTGCTTCCCAAGGAGGTGACTTCACATCTCAATGCCTGTGATAGGATTTTTGCATCGAGTGCAGCCGAAAGGTCAGCGCTTACGCCGCCGCCTGATACTGTATTTCATTGTATTACTGTTCGTTTTACTTGCGGTCATGTTCTCATTCTTATCATTTTTTGGACTGCTCACAGACACAGAAACAAAAACAAAGAATATCCTGGACAACTATATAAACGAATTTTCCGCCTCAGTTACACAGCAATACGACAATGCGGCAGCACATGGAATAGATCTCTCCAAAAAGCTTTCAGCAGCACTATCGAGTAAATTATCCGATTTGAGCTATGATTTCTCAGAACTTGGCGATAATTTAGATGCAATTGCAAGCGCTGAAAGCGAAATGACTCCAATTCTTATTGACTCTTTAGCAAAAGCTCATGCAAGCGGAGTTTTCTTTGTAATGGACACCAGTGTTAGCTCAGTTAATGCGGAGTTATCTCAATACAAAAGTGGCTTATATATAAAAATTTCAAACGTCAACACCGCTAACCCTGTAACGCCACAGCTGCTTTTATTTCGCGGCGCTGCCCAAGCAGCTCGTCAAAACAGTATAGTCCTACATAACAAATGGGAGTTAGAGTTTCAGGCAGACTGGTTTCCGCTTTTTGAAAAAGTCAGAGCAGAAGCAACGCCTGACCTAGCCTCTAGTTATTACGCTTCTGAGGCACTCGCTGTACCGGGAACATGGGAAACTGCGTCATATGTAGCTGTTCCTGTGTTTGGTCAAAACTCAATGTTTTACGGAGTATGTGGCTTTGAGATCAGTCGCATATACTTTGAACACTCACATCGAATGAATGCGGAGACATTCCGTATTTCTGCAGTACTTGCAAAGCTAGATGAACTCAAAATCGTCGCCGGTTCAGTGTTGGAAAGCGGTCTTTACAGCGGATACCTAGCAAATATCGATGATGATACGCTTACGATGCAGCAAGCAGGCAGCCTTACCGTTTACACAAACAACGAAACATCTTTTATTGGTGTGGAAAAACCCATTTCTCTATCCCCACTTGAAGATAATACCAAATGGTTTAGTGCTGTGATGATCCCGAAAGCGGACTACGATAACGAAATCCGCGAACAGGTCATTCTTACCGGTCTTTTAATACTGCTCATTATTGTGATCTCCGTTCTGGCTTCTGTGTTGCTCGCCCATCGTTATGTGCAACCAATTACAGAGGGGATCAACCAGATAAAACAGCGCGGGGTTAATGGTTTCAAACCTACAAAAGTGCCCGAAATTGATGACCTTATGGAGTATCTCAATGCATTAGATGAGGAATATAAAACAGTTGGCGAAGAAAACGAAAACCTTGCTGCTGAACTAAAACTAGCAAAACAAAGGGAACTTGACGCGCAAAACTCGCCCGCAGTCTCTGCTTATGAGAACTTCCTTAAAAACCTCAAAACACTAACCAAAACCGAACGCGCTGTGTTTAATTACTACATGGAAAACCTAACAGCTCAAGAGATAGCCGGAAAAATGTTTATCGCACTGACAACGGTTAAGTTCCACAACAAAAACATCTACGCAAAACTAGGAGTGTCTTCACGCAAAGAATTGATGATCTACGTAAACATTATGAAAGAGGAGCAATGTGGCAGCGGATCAACAGTGTCTTGATTAGCCGGAAACATACTTGTTCTCAATACCATTAATCAAATTATTGATGCGCTTTAGTGTCTTGCTTACCGAGATAAAGCTGCTTTGGCTAAAGCTTAACCAAAGCGATAAGACACTCCCATGAGAGGTGCAGGGTTATTCCATGTTTCTATTATGGTGTCTTCGCATGCAATGCGGCAGGTTCCGCACTCAAGACAACCCGCGTACTCAAATCGTCGCGCTCCATCCTCCCCTTCTTTATATAACCCTGCCGGACATACGCGCACAAGCTTGCCAAACTCGCTTGCATCAAGCTTTTTGATGTCATCTCCTGCAAGCTTAATATGCGCATTCTCTTCATCGACTGTGAACTTGTTGACCGCTAAAAACTCATCCACATTTATTGTTATTGGCTCTAGTGCTTTTATCATAAGGACTTCAACGCTCCTCTTATCTCTCTAAACAACTTCAAAAATCCGCGTTGACGGATGATAGGCATAATACGATCCTTTAAATGTTTTTGAGGATGACCGTCAACAATGAAAAGAGCCTCGAATACTTCGGCAGCCATCTTTGGGTAATCCTCAAACATTGAGTCCCACTTTTCCATGGTGGCGGGCCACTGCTTAAAAGTTCTAAGATCTTTAATTACGAATGAGTTTTCGATTTTTTCTTTGTAAATAGAAAGCCCTTTTGCGCTCACATCACCTTATCTTGAAATAGCTACAGTGTCAGTGCTCTACATTTTTATTGTCAGCGGCTGACATCTTTGTGATACACTTTCTGCATTAAGCGAGTTCGCAGTAATCACAACGCCGATATCACGAAGGCGAATAGAATGGATATACGACAAGAAACAAAACAATGCTCCAATAATGCTTTTTGTGGTAGCTTAAGTCCGAATTTTCAGATTCAGTTATGTAAACATTGTGTGAAAACGACTTTTGCTGCAAGAACATCGGTTAGAGCCAATCTTGAGAACATACTTCTCCCTCTTAAAGGGTTGTGTTGTGTTGAGAACAAGGGAAGCATTATCTCTATACTCAAGCATGGTAACTTTTTTATTTTTCCAACTTATAGCAACGATCCTTACCGCGAGTTCCGTCCCTTGGTAACAGATGATTACGATTTAGGGGAGATCATTACATCAAGCAAAATAGTTGCTGTTACTGATGCGATATGTGCGGTTTTTAACAGCGACGTGATTATGAAACTCCTAACTAATCAAGAGTTCTCCATGGCAATGCAGAGAAACACATTTGGTCTTTTGCAGCAGTTGGTAATATTTAATATTGAGGTTTATCGTACTGATGCCTACCATGCCGTGAGATTCATATTATGTTATGCTAAGTCTCAAGGTCTAGGTAGACTAACGCATGCGCAAATCGCCTATCTCACAGGCCTGGGACGTTCCACCGTCACTCAGGCAATGCACGAGCTTGCCATCGCCGAGCCAAAGGTGCTCGAAGGACTGTAATGTAGTTAAAGCTTATCACGACAACCACTTTAAGTCTCGAAACGCCAAATGTTACTTGACAAAAACCACTGCGAGTATGATATTAAAAGTACTGGTAAATGAAGTTGTCTCAGAGAATGCAACAGATTATTTATCACCACGATTAATCGCAGATACTCTAAACGAATAAATCTATTACTCCCACTCGCCAAGCTCATGTAGATATTAAACACCTTTGTTTAG
>DBCW01000160.1 GCA_002293265.1 Eggerthellales bacterium UBA948 | reverse complement strand
CGAAAACTCTTAAGATTATTAATGGTTTTTGTGTCCAGCACAGCATCGGTAATGAGTTTTTGCTTTATTTTAAAAGTAAAGATTGACCCCTTACCAAATTCGCTTTTTACCTGTATGGTTCCTTGCATCATGTCTGCCATGCGTTTTGTTATAGCTAGCCCTAATCCTGCACCACTGATATTTCGATTTGCGACGATATCAAATTGCGAGTAGTCGATGAATAAGTTTTTCTGATCTTCTTCTGAAATCCCTCTGCCTGTATCGCTAACCTCAACTATCATCCAACCATAGTCCTCGTCTTTATCTTGACTTTTCTCAAAACTCACCGAAAGCTTAACGCTTCCCTCGTTGGTAAACTTAAAGGCATTGGACAATAGATTATTAATCATCTGCTTAATACGAAGCTCGTCTCCATAAAGGCGAGTCGGGAAGTTTTCGGATACCTCAACACTAAAATCAATAGGCTTTTCTTCAATACGCAAGATATTTTGAGTAATGGCATCATTTATCAGACTTGGAGTGTCATACTCGCCGGGTACCAGATTAAACTTTCCGGCCTCAATTTTGGATATATCCAAAAGATCGTTAACAATACTCAGCAAGGTTGTGCCGGAGTTAGATATTTTTTCCAAATTCGAAAAATCCTCGCTGCTTAAACTGCCCCCGCTGAGCGTTAGCTCACTTAGCCCTATCACTGCATTAAGAGGTGTGCGCATCTCGTGACTCATATGAGCCAAAAAATCGCTCTTAGCCTCGTTGGCCTTTCGCGCTTCCTCCAAAGCATATTCAAGTTTCACCGCCGAATCTTCCATGCTTTGCACGTATTCATTTCTAAGCAAGGCGTTGGTTATTAGAAGGCTGGCTGAGCGCACGATAGATTCTTCATCTAGCGTAAACGCTTTAGCACTGTGGCAATTATCAAAACCTACGTAACCCCAAAACTCATTGTGGATAAAAACCGGAACTAATAATACCGCTAAAATCCCTTGTGCTTCCAACCACTTTCTCTCAGCAACTCCCATAGCACTAACCAAGCTATTCACACTTTTACCGGCACTAAGAGCAGCAAATATCTCGGGAGTTTCATCTTCATAACACACATCTACTACAAGTTCATTGTCTTGCATCGATTCTACGTTTTCTGACCATTCATAAAGCTGAGTGCAATATACTTTGCCCTCTTTTTCGTAATTTTCAAATAAGTACATTCTGTCGGCATCTAAAGCAATGCACATCCGACCCATACATTTATATAAATCTTGTTCAAAGTCACTATCTGTCCTAAGTAACATGTAGGCTGTCTCATTTACGGTCTTTAAAAGATTATCCTGTCGCTCGATCTCAGCCATCATCTTTTTATATTCTCGCAGATCACGTATGTAGCCAATTACATAGTATTCGCCCTCAAACGTGATCCTGTATAAAGAGATATCTGTGGATATTGGTATACCGTCTATAGTTTGATGCACCCACTCTTGCTGAGCAAACCCTTCGTCAAATGCCTGTCGCACCATGGCAAGAGCGTATTTTTCGGAGTCCCTGCCGTCCGGCTGATATTGTGGCGACAATTTAAAAAAGCTATCCAAGTACTCCTGGTGCGTAGATACATTAAACAGTTTTAATGCAGCTTCATTAGCATCAATAAGCTTGATATCTTTGCTCCACAGATGAAATATAAATGGCGCTTTGTCCATGAGCAGACGTATGCGGTCATGTGCCTCTAGTATTTCTTGCGTCCGAACATTACGATTGATTGCCGCAACCATCATTAAGCTTACAGAACGTAAAATATCGGCTTCATCAGTGGCAAAACATCTTTTACTGGCACTATCGCTGTAAGTGACCAAGCCCCAAAAATCGCCATTATTTGTAACCGGAATTATCAACATCGAGCATGTATTGTATGGACGCAAAAAGTCTTGAATCCACTGCGGCATTGTATCTATTGGCCCATTTAGATACTTTTCACTCTTAGAATAACTTGACCAGTCGCACTCAGAACTATAATCAATTTGCATGCCGGACTTTACAGCCCTATCATCGTCAAGCTCACCGTCAGCCCATGCGTAAAGACAGATGAATCTCATCGCACCATCAACTATTTGGTTTTTCATGATATGAACATGGCTTGCATTCACACATCTACCCAACAGCTGCATGCTTTTCATGAAAGCTGCATCAAGATCTTTATCGATATCGGTACCTAATAATGTGGAGGCCGTGCGGTTAGAAACATTTAATAGTGCATCACGATGCTTGATATCTTCTAGCATCTTTGCTTGTTTTCGTAAGTCACGAGCGTAAGATGCCACCATATAATCATCACCGTACAAAACACGTACCAGAGTTAGCTCCGCTTGAATAATAGAGCCATCAGGCATTACATATTCCCAATCATATGTACATGAACCCGTTTTAAAAGCTTCGGAGATCATCTTATGCATTTTTTTAACACTATTTGCACCATCAGGCTGAAGCTTAGGAAGATAATCATAATAATGCTTTACATACTCTTCTTTGCTATCAATTCCAAAGAGCTTCATCGCACCCTCATTGCAATCCACAAGTTCATAGCGACGATTCCAAAGCCTGCAAGACAGCGGAGCAGCATACAGCATCAACTTCGTGCGTTCGATTTCTTCAGAATTGCTTTTATTGTGCGTGAGATTCTTGGTGCCTAAAAGCTTAGATATTACATTCATGGTTCCCCTTGCATATATATAATCAGCCCACGCCACGGTTAAAAATTGGTTTTCGGTCTGAAAATGCACTTCATCTGCCGCGTCGCTTTGCGCCTACCTTAAGAAGCGTTGCAGCTAAAGCATCTTTTCAAATCTCATTTTGTATATTTACCGCTACTATACTACCGTGTTTAATCAAGTTTATCTAGCTGCTTGAGGTAAATGGTCAGACGGTCAAGACATCTGTTATGGTGCCCCCACCGATTACTACATCGCCGTCGTATAGTACCAGTGCTTGACCTTTGGTGATTGCTTTTTGCGGCTCGATGAATTCTACTCGCAGCTTGTCGGTACCTATTTGGGTAACAATGACCGGCTTTTCTGCTGAGCGATAGCGATGCTTTGCAGTTGCCCGTAACTCTCCTTGGATAGATTCAAGCGAGATAAGATTAATGTCTTCGATGATCGCAGTATTTTGATATAGGTCTGATTCACTACCTACAACGACCGTGTCGGTCTGTGGATCTAGCTCCACCACATAAAGCGGCTGCGAAGCGGCAATACCAATCCCCTTGCGCTGGCCGACAGTAAAATCTATGATACCCGCATGTGTACCAAGTGTCTTGCCTTGCACGTTAACGATATCGCCACTCGCAACATCCCTCCCTGTATAACGCCTTATAAAGGCGCCATAATCATGATCCGGCACAAAACATATGTCTTGGCTCTCGTCTTTTTCTGCAGTTAAAAAACCTTGCTCTCTGGCAATGTTTCGCACCTCTTCTTTGGTGAGCTCACCTAATGGCAGCAATGTATGTTTTAGCTGCTCTTGAGTCATTCCGTACAATACATAACTCTGATCTTTGCTCTTATCCAAACCACGCTTTAGCAAGTAGCGACCTGAGACTGGATCATAAGATGTCCTAGCATAATGTCCGGTGACTATAAAGACAAAATTTGTATCCTGTGCACGTTTCAATAAACGCTCAAATTTTAAGAACCTATTGCAATCGATACAAGGGTTTGGAGTCCTACCGTTTTCGTAGTTGGCAACAAAACGATCTATGACCTGCTTGGCAAAAGTATCGCCAAAATTGAACACATAATATGGTATACCAAGCTCATTGCATACACTTCGTGCGTCTTCAACATCAGCCAAAGAACAACAAGTGCTTTCTTGCTCGATGCCAATTGCCTCATTGTCAAAGAGCCGCATGGTAACACCGGTACACTCATAACCCGCTTTTATAGTGAGATACGCAGCCACCGACGAGTCCACTCCGCCGGACATAGCTATCATAGCTCGTTTAGAATTATCTCCTTGCGTCAGAATTAGATCTAAATGTTGTAAAACTCCACTCACAAACTTGCCACTATTTCTGCCGCTGCTTGCTTGGCACCATGAATAGCTCGTTGGATATCTATGGTGAGGTACTCGCCATCACGGTACAATACTTCACCATCAACCATAGTTAAAACGACATCCGTGCCCTGAGCAGAAAACACCAGGTTGTTTACCATATTGTGTATTGGCTGCATCCACGGGCTACAAAAGTCCACAACAACAAGGTCTGCGCGCTTGCCCGCCTCTATAGCACCGCAGTCTGCACGACCTTGCGAACGCGCACCGTTTATCGTTGCAGCTGCCAGGGCTTGCTCGGGTGAGACTACAGTGGGATCTCCAGACACACCTTTATGCATTAAGGCCAGTAAATACACATCTTTTAGGATGTTATGTGAGTTATTGCTAGCCACACCATCTGTGCCCAGCGCTACGTTCACTCCGGCCGCAAGCATGCCCGGTATTGGCGCAAACCCACTAGCCAACTTCATGTTGCTTGCCGGATTACTCGACACTGTTACGCCGCACTCTTTAAAGATTTTCCAGTCTTCAGGCTCTGCCCATACACAATGTGCGGCGGTGCACGGAGCTTTAAAGAAATCTAGTGAGTTAAAGTACTGAGTTGGCGTAAGCCCACCACGACGTTCTTTGCACTCTTCATGCTCAGCCTTGGTCTCACTTACATGCACATGAGTTTGTACGCCCAGCTCCACCGCATGCTCGCCAACTGCCCTTACTACTTTGGGATTTGAAATGTATTCTGAGTGAATATTTAAGTCGATCTTGAGCCGTCCGTCTAACGTGTTGTGATGCTCGCGCACCAGATCTTCGTTGCGCTTGAAGTTTGGCAATGATGAGTATTCTGCTTCCTGATCAAAGACCATGAGACCGCTACAGAGATTGGCTTTGATGCCACTTTCTGTGACAGCACGAATACGCGCCTCGTCAAAGTAATACATATCGGTCACACCAACTACACCAAAGCGCAACATCTCGGCAATAGCTAAAAGTGTGGCCGGATATGCCGATTCGTTGTTAATCTTGCCCTCAAAAGGAAATATCTTGGTGTGCAGCCAGTCTTGAAGACTCAAACCCTCGGCATAGCCACGTAGCAGCGTCATTGGTATGTGAGCATGCGTGTTGTACATACCGGGAATTAGCATCTTGCCTTTGCTTTCGTAACGTTCACCAAAACCTTGTGGGTCTTGCGGCTCCGTGTTGCCAACGTAGGTGATTTTTGCTCCATCGGTGCCAACAAAGCCGCGTTTTACTTCAAAGTTAGGATCCAAATAATCTATATTTGCAAATAGCATAGCCGTTCCCTTTCGATATCATTTACCGACAACAACGCGCCCCCAAAAGTCTTGAAGCTTCACGGTTATAGCCCTGCCAGTCTAAGATACCTAGCAGGGCTACTTAAGATCAGAAGTAATTATAAGCCTTTATGCAAAGCTTGTTTGTCAAAAGCACTCCACAGCTTTTACTGAGTTAAACTTAGCCTGCTTGGTTAGCGGAAGCCAATGTATCAGCTGCCTGAATCTCAGAACTTTCTGCACTTGATTCATCTGCACCTGCCGCAAGTCTAGCCTCGCGCTCAGCCTTGCTTAGCCCTTTCCAATCAGGTTTAACACCATTAGCTCTATCTATCGCTCCCGCAATGAATCCTGGTACCAGATAACCCAAAACGCAAGCTATCAAACCGTAGAAATTGACTCCCAGCAGTGTGGCATACTTGCCTGTACCAATTGCAAGGAATGAAACTGTTGCAGGAGCAAAGGCATACAGCACACCAAGTGTAATGCCAATCCAAAACGCAAGGTGAAAACCTAGCTTGGTTGGCTTTACAAAACCGTGGAGTAAAAATATCGGCGCAAAACCAATAATCATTGTGCCCGATATGGTAGTTGCTGCCAAAATGTTGGTGCCAACTATCATCGGCAGATTGCCGACAAAGGCAAACACGACCATAACAATCATGCCTATAGGTCTGGCCTTATTGCCAAAGTCCTTGCCAAGAACCCTTGGCAGATCGCGCGCAGACAGTTTTGAAAGACTCGAGAATGTAGAGTCCAATGTAGAACCTGCGGCAAAAATCATCAGTATCGCCATCATAAAGAAGGCTGCTGTAGAAGTTACCGCACCAACCTGAGCCGGAACGTTTGAGGTAAGCGGCATGCCCTCAAGTCGAGCATGAATACCAATAAAGCTGAACAGAAGAATTGCCAAAAAACCCAAGATTCCGGAGACCACAAAAGCCTTAAGCATGGTCTTTTCTTTGGTGATAAAACCACGGTCTGTAAGTACCGGATCATGAAACGGATAGCTGAACAGCTGGAGTACGGTAACGAGCAAAAGATCGACACCGGTGTTGAGCTGCCAAACCCCTGACCCAAAGTATTCGCCCATAGAATGTTGAGGCAGTACCAAGAAAGCCACGCCAATGAGTACTACAACAAATAACACTGTTTGTACGGCATCGGTGACCAGCGAGCTTCGCAGTCCTCCCCACATTGCATATGCCAATGTGATCAAAGTAAACAACGTAGCCGCAACGATGAAAAACGTCGAACCTGATTCGCCATAATAACCACCCACAACAGACGAGTTACTCCACACCTCGTTAAAAAGCCTGATCAAAATGGCCAGCGAAAAAACAAAAGCTGCTGCGATACCATAGTTTTTGGTTAGGAAGCTGACTAGCCCTTTTGCCATAAAACGCGTGCGTAGCCGGTATATCGCAAAACCTGCAAGTGGAATACACAGCCAATATGTGGCATATGCAAAACCGCCAACAATTCCAAACTCACTTCCCAGATTTGCTGCGTTAGTTACTGACTTAGCAAATATCCAACTGATGAAGATACTTGTGGTCAGAAGAAACATCGATGCCGGTTTGCCATCTTTTCGCTCGCCTTTAAAAAAGCTACCGATGGAAACGGCTTTTGGCGAAATTGCAATCATCACAATTCCGTACACGACAAGAAATCCCCAGAAGAAAACTCCTGTAGCTCCTGACATATCTATCAAAATACACCGTCCTTTACTCTCTTGCTATTTATTACTCTGCCACATTGAGCATATGTAGAGTTCTCAAGTGACATTATTTAGCTTACATCTATTATTTGATTATGTCTAATATTTTGAGTAAAACTTGGAGAAACAGGTGTTTTCTGAACCTTGGGAGTTAGCTATTCTAACGGTTTCACGACATAAATGAAAGCCTTATATTGCGCAAGAAAAGATGGCAAATAGTAACTTTATGCTTTGCTCACATTCATAGACAATCTACTGTCGATGCTCATCATCTAAACCTACCTTATCCGTGCCAATAACATCGGCTGAGAATGACGGCTTCTCGGTACGCAGCCAAGGATTTTCCTTTTTGACTTCTGCGATTATCTCGCTGTCTGATTTATACATTGCATTGGCAATAATTGCCACTATGCCACAAAATACTCCACCTATAGGAAATGCAATCCAACTATACATAAATCCGCTTGTTGTTACGTCACTGCCGTCAAAAGGAAATCCACTGCCAGCTGTAAACCCAACTGCAAAAAAGAATATCGTGGCAAGGAGCATTATCACTCCACTGAACGCGCCGATGATGCTGCTTCGCTTAGCCGCTTTTACAGTAGATTCTTTTAGTTGAGAAATATCTATGTTATCTGTGGCAACATTGGCATCAGATATATCTTCAAACTCAGCAAGATCATACTTTGATTTCTGCATACCGGCATAAACGATAACGCCAACCCCAAGAGCTATCATAAATAAAAGTATTGCCAGTGCTAAAGACTCTAAGGAGAGAACGCCTAACAACACTATATCTGCGCTCTCACCGGGAGAAATAGCAATATAGACAATAACTCCCAGCAAAATTATTGCAATACCTGATGGTAAAAGCACAACAAATCGTCTGCCAAACTTATCAAGCAGTTCTTTTGGGTATGAGGGGTTAATATTGGGATTCTTACGTTTAAACTCTGTATGAGTGAGCCCCGATACCACCAACAACACCACACCGATCACTGTAAAAGAGAGCAGGGCTGCTATACCCACTCTCTCAACTACTCCAAATCCCTGAAGCAACAAATATGCAGACACTCCCAGAATATTCATCATTATGCCAAATACGATTCCAAGGCTAAAGCGATTCATGTGAGAGTCATAAAGCTCAGTGTCTCTGGTGTTAGCCACCCTTACATTACCGCGCATCAAGTCATCAAGATTAGTATGATACAAATCGCAGATCATTAGCAGCTTATCCGTCTCAGGATAGTTTATCTCCGCTTCCCACTTTGATATCGTCTGTCTGGATACACCAAGCTGCTCTGCAAGCACTTCTTGCGTAACACCATAATGTTGGCGAATATAAATCAAATTCTTGGCAAAACTCATTTTTGACCCCTCTTCTCGGGAAACCCCGATCAATTATTACACTACCATCCGTTGCCGTCCACGTGGCGTACAGCGTGACAATACTTTAAGAGAGCAGAAGCGCAACTTCTATAAACCTGGTGTTGCGTTTAACTAAAATTTGCGCGCGTCTAGGTTGCATTGCAGGTATTCACAAATATTTTGGCTGTTTTCAGCGTTGAGTGTAAGGAAAGTCAGGAGAGGACAAATCAAACCTTTTCTCTTACCTGGCTCATATAAATCGGCTACGACAATCTGTTTAATTTCGCATCAACNNATCAACTAAATAATCATAAGGACCGCTTTTTATGCGCTCTCTGTATGAGATTGCCGCAGGGCTGTCGGTGGGCCAAATATCATCAAACCAAGCAAGAAACGCCTCGTGGTTATAGCGTAGAGGTACAGCTTCGATATATACTCCATCTTTCTCAATATGATAAAGAGCGTCCGCATTAGGCTGCTTCGAGATTCGAGTAACTAGTCCGCACAACAAGCTTTCAAAGTTTGGCATGCCTGCTGCACCGTTATTTATAACAACACCATGCTCTAGCTGAATCATTGCCGGAGCGCATGTATGGGTGGTGGCTAGAATTGCCACTTCGTTTTGTTGCATCCAATCGCTTAGCTCTTTTTGCCTGACTACATTAGCAAGAGCCTCACGTGAGCAATCCCATCCTCCAACTAGTTTTTCATCTCCGTGAGTAATTGCCACTTTAACGCCACTCATTTCATCGCCCAAAACACACACTGCGGTAGCTGCTCGACTGAGTAGGCGCTCTTTCAAACTAGGGTTGTTGAAGACTGTCTCAGAAAGTGTTCTATGGATGCTGTTTGATCTCTCCACTACACCATCAGATACATACGCGGGGTAAGCACAACCACATCCGGCACCGATGTCTTCTTGCCGTCTTAGCTCCAGCTCCACATTTCCTACCAATGGTAAGTGCGCAGACAGCCTGTCTTCTATCGCTAAAAAATCCTCAGCCGGGTAATCAAACCAGTGAATATCGCCGTTAAGCACCACTGTTGTTTGCCCCTGTTCGCAAGCAATAAGTTCATCGAGTGCGTCAAATGCATATGAGTTTCCATAAAGACCACCAACTACGTATAAATTATCACAATACTGATCAACCTTGCCTATAAAAGCATCTGCAGCAATATGGTAGTCAATAGGGCAAAATCTACCGGCCGAGCTCATGATTAGCTCACAATGCGCGCGTATTTGCGTTTGCCAACTTGCACAACTTGACCGCTTAAGCGGTCAGGTACCACATTGTATTCCTTTGGCTTTAGCGCAACGCCGGCTGCCTTAACTCCACCACCATCTATCAGTCGTCTGGCTTCACCGGTACTAGAAGCAAAGCCCAGCTCGATTAGGATTGCCGGCACATATACCATGCCGTCCTCTCCGCAAGTCAACTCCAAAGATACATCTTCAATCTCTTCGGGCATCTCGCGATTTTTAAATACACGGTCAAAATCAGCTTCGGCTTGCTCAGCCGCTACCTCATTGTGATATGCAGTGACGATATTTTTTGCCAATTGCCGCTTTATCTCATTTGGATGTAGGCTGCCATCCTTTAGTCCGGCTACAATAGATTCAGTTTCTTCTACCGCACATGTTGAGGCCAAGTAGAAATATCTCTCCATAAGATCGTCCGGTATCGACATGACCTTACCAAACATGTCTGACGGCTCATCAGTGATGCCAATATAGTTGCCATAACTCTTGGACATCTTTTGCACGCCGTCTGTGCCCTCCAGGAGTGGCAATGTTAGACAGACCTGCGGCTCCATGCCTAACTTCTCCATAAGTTCGCGCCCGGCAAGCAGGTTAAACAATTGGTCGTTTCCGCCTATCTCGATGTCTGCACGAATCTGTACAGAGTCATAAGCCTGCATAATTGGATAAAGAAATTCATGTAATGAGATAGTTTGCTGGTTTTTATACCTATTTGAGAAGTCGTCGCGCTCCAAAATGCGCGCAACTGTAAACTGAGCGGCTACCTTTAAGATATCCGGCAAACTCATAATACTCAGCCAATCTCCATTCCACACCAGCTCAGTCTTGTCTTTATCGAGGATTTTAAATGCCTGGTCAACATAAGTTTGAGCATTTTCAGTAACTTGCTCGGCAGTAAGTGGTGGGCGCGTTGAGTTTCGGCCGGAGGGATCACCTATCAGAGCAGTACCATTGCCGATAAGCAAAACAACTTGATGCCCCATGTCTTGAAGCTGACGCAATTTGCGCAGCGGCACGGCATGACCCAGGTGCAGATCCGGAGCGGTAGGATCAACTCCCAGCTTAATACGTAGGGGTACCTTCCGATCCAACTTCTCTTTTAAAGCAGCTTCAGGAACAATATTGGCACCACCGCTTTGAATGATATGCATCTGCTCATTAGTTGAAAGCACTTGCTTCTCCTTGATCTGATTTTAATTATGAAACTTTCGTATGATACAAGTCTTTATTTTAGTGCAAACGCGGCGCCTAGCAGCACTAAAACTTAGAAATATATCAGACAATATTTCTTAATGTCATTTCATCTGTGACAAAATGGCGTAGGTGCGAGTTTTCTGGGTGACATCCGGTTTTGCACAAAACGCTCGGCTCAAAATGGCTACGATGCTTAATCGTCGTAGCCGTTTGGGTGACTTTTTGTCCATTGCCAGGCGGTCTCGATTATGCGTTCTACATTATCAAACTGTGGCTGCCAGCCCAGTATGGTTCTGGCTTTGTTGGAGTCAGCAATAAGTGTATCCGGGTCGCCTGGACGGCGCGGACCTATCACTTGCGGTATCGCTTTGCCCACTACCACCTCGGCAGCATCAACAATCTGCTTTACCGAAAATCCGGTGCTTGAGCCCAAGTTAAATACATTGGATACACCCTCTGACTGAAGATATTCAAGCGCCAACAGGTGGGCGCTGGCAAGATCTATCGGATGAACATAATCGCGAACATTAAAACCATCAGGCGTGTTGTAGTCGTCACCAAACATGGTTATCTCGTCGCTTTTGCCTAAAGCAGCAAACAATACATTTGGAACTAAATGTGTCTCGGGATTGTGGTCTTCGCCGATGGATCCGTCAATTGCAGCCCCGGCAACATTAAAGTATCTCAGCGCAACACCTTTTATGCCATGCGCTGCATCTGCCCAAGCCATAGTTTTTTCCATCTGAAGCTTAGATTCTCCATATGGATTAATTGGTCTGGCTATAGTAGATTCCTTGATGGGAATCTCATCGGGTACACCATACACGGCTGCAGTTGAGCTGAACACCAGCTTGTTCACGCCCGTTTTAGCCATCACATCAAGCAAACACACCATGCCATATGTATTGTTGTCAAAGTACTTTAGCGGATCAGACATTGACTCAGCCACTAACGAGCTGGCGGCAAAGTGCACTACCGCTTCCGGTTTCTCGTTCACAAATACATCAGTCATCTTTTCGCGATCACGAATATCAAGTTCATAAAAGACAACGTCACCGGGCACAGAAGCACGGTGTCCTGTAACCAGATTATCGACCACGACAATGTCGTGTTCGTTTTCGCAGGCATATTTTACAAAGTGGGAGCCGATATAACCGGCTCCACCTACAACTAGTATTTTCACTAAAATCCCATCTAAGCTTATCGCAATGAGCGCTTCTTTATGTCTGTTTATCGCTCCCGCTGGATCCGCCACCTGAGCCTGAACCACTTCCACCGCCGGAGCTTCCGCTACCGGAGCCCGAGCCGCTACCGGAGCCGGATCCCGAACCACTTCCGGACCCGCTACCGGAACCCGAGCCGCTACCGGAGCCACTACCGGAGCCGTTATCGTCATCTTTATTGCCGGAGTCCGGCTTCTTGCCGTCCTCTTTCTCTTTCTCTCTTTCCTTGGCCTTCTCCTCTTCTTCTTTCTTCTTTTCTTCCTCTTCTTTCTTCTTCTTTTCGTCCTCATCATATTTCTTGTCAGCAGCAGTCATGAAAGTAAGCTTCGTGTCATATGGAGGATTTCCGGCCTCCGGAAAGTCCTCAGATTGCGTTCCTTCCAAAGCTCTGCTCATAAACTCTCTCCAAACCGGGCAACAATTTGCACCACCAACATTGTTGGAGATTGGACGTATTTCTGCCGGATCACCAATCCATACAGCGGTGGATAGTTGCGGTGTATACCCCACATAAAACGAGTCCCAGAAGTTATCGGTTGTACCGGTTTTGCCGGCAGAGACTTGGTTGCTAAGTCTGGCTGATGTTGCAGTACCTCCGGTCACAACGCCTTTAAGCACCTCAGTAGCTGCATGAGCAACTTCGGGGGTTAAGACTTGCTCTCCGGTCACCGTTGCTAAATGGTCATAAATCACATTGCCTTCATAGTCTTCAATCCTTGAGATCGGAGTTGTTGGCATATACTTACCACCATTAGCCAAAGTGCCAAACGCCGAAGCCATCTCTAGGGTATTTACACCCTTACCACCCAAAATCACCGAAGGCACTTCGTCTTGTTTAGTCTGGATGCCCATTTTGTATGCAACATCCAAAACGGCTTTGGCACCCAACTTCTCGGATACACGCGCATAAGCAGTGTTAAAAGAGTTGTATGTTGCATTAGCTAGCGTTGTGGTGCCGCCTTTTGTGCCGCTGTAATTGCTCACAGACCAACCTTCTGCAGTACCATCATCAATCTTGATCGGACTACGCGCTGACACTTGGGTGTTTGGCGAATAGCCCTGCTCCAGCGCAGCCACCAAGCCAAATACTTTAAAGGTAGAACCAGCCTGTCTTGCCATCTGCCAAGCAGTATTAAACTGCTGGGTATAGAAATCTTTTCCACCGCGCATAGCTTTGATGTATCCGGTCTTGGGATCGATACTCACTAAAGAAACCTCAGCTTTATCCTCACCATAAGAGGCTAAAAGTTGAGCTTCCTTGTTAGCCGCTGCTTCTTCGGCGTATAGTTGCATATTCAGATCGATAGTTGTATAAACGCTAAGACCGCCCTTGAACACACGCTCTGTAGCATCGCCTTCAAAGAACTTGCCCTCCAGCAGCATCTGGCGCACGTAAGAAGCAAAGTAAGGCTGAGTGATGATGCCATCAATCTTGGTCTCTTTTACGTTAAGGTTAAGATCTTGCGCTTTAAACTCTGTAAGCTCAGCCTCAGTGATGTATTTGTTTACGTACATGCGGTCCAAAACCATGTTGCGTCTGGCTAAAGCATTTTCCGGATAAAACACCGGGTTATTGTAAGTGGGATTTTGCGGAATGCCCGAAAGCACTGCTGCTTCCGGGATTGTTAGGTCAATGGCATTTTTAGAATAATAATGCTGAGCAGCTGATTGAATGCCCCAAGCACCATCACCATAGTTGATGGTGTTTACATACATCATTAAGATGTCTTCTTTGGTGTAGATTTTTTCAAGCTCAGATGCCAGATATATCTCGCGAATCTTACGTTTTGCCGATATGTCATTTGCCTCTTCTTGAAGAACCGTTTGACGAATCAATTGCTGAGTGATGGTTGAAGCACCTTGCAGGTCTCCGCCGGTAAGATCAACAAAGGCCGCGCGAGCAATACCGATCAAGTCGTATCCGCTATGCTCCCAGAAGCGCTCGTCCTCGATCGCTACGGTAGCATTTAAAACATTGTCGGATACTTGCTCTTTTGTTACAGGCTCACGATCTTGAGCGTAAAATGATGCCAATACTGTCTCGCCATCAGACGCGTAGACTGTGGTTTTGCGAGCGACGTCAAACTCTTTAACGTCGTTTACTTCCGGCATATCGGTAAGCCATGATTGTATTAATCCATACGCACCTGCGCTACCAAAACCTATAACTCCAACAAATACTGTGATTACTATAATGACTGCAAAGGGTATAATGTGACGTTTGGGCTCTTGCTTAGCCCTCTTCCTGCGTGACGACATTTTTAACCTCCATTCAGGAAAGAACTTATAATTTTGCCATAAAATGACCTTATTTGCCACCGTAAACGATTATGGAGTGAAGACTGTATACTAATGATTAACTTAGAAAACCTTAGAAGAAAACCGGAACTTTTAGCCCCTGCCGGAAACCGCGATGCTTTCCTTGCCGCGCTCACTGCCGGAGCAGATGCAATCTATCTGGGTGCCTCCGATTTTAACGCCCGCAGAAATGCCGACAACTTTAGTTTTGAGTCTCTAGCCGAGTGTTGCGATCTTGCACATTTAGCCGGACGCAAAGTTTATCTGACCCTTAATACGGTTATTCTACCGGATGAAATGAACAAGGCACTAGACACCGCAAAAGCCGCTTGGGACGTAGGTGTAGATGCTTTAATAGTCCAAGATCTGGGACTGCTCAAGCGACTTTTCTACGACATGCCGCAGTTTGAGCTACACACATCCACTCAGATGAACATTCATAACTCAGCCGGCGTGCGTCTGGCATCCAAGATGGGCGCCTCTCGCGTAACCTTGTCGCGAGAACTTTCTATTGAGGAGATCGCTCGCATTGCAAGTGAAGGTGTAGACGAAACCGGGCGTGGTGTGCCACTGGAGGTTTTTGCGCATGGAGCTTTATGCGTGTGCTACTCCGGTCAATGTCTCTTCTCCTCATTGGTGGGTCGCCGCTCCGCCAATCGCGGCTTGTGCGCGCAGGCATGCAGACTCCCTTACCAACTTATCGACACCTCCACCGGCAGGCGCATCAAAACTCCGGGCGAACACTTGCTGTCACCTGCCGACCTCGCAACTATCGATATTTTGCCCCAGCTCTGCGAAGCCGGAATAGCTTCGATAAAGATCGAGGGACGCATGAAGTCTGCCGCCTATGTAGCAACAGTAACACGCGCCTATCGTGAGGCACTGGATAGTTGTGCATATGAAATCAATGCCAACAATGTCACTCCTGCTTCCCCCTCTGTCATTCCCGCTTCCCCTTCTGTCATTCCCGAGCCCTCCTCTGTCATCCCCGCTTCCCCCTCTNNTTCCCGCGCAGGCGGGAATCCACTTTGACAGCCCGGATAAAAGTATCAGCATCACCAACTCCCCCAACGATGCACTAGCCGAGACTTTTTCGCGCGGTTTTACAACCGCTTATCTTGAGGGCGATCGCGGCAACGATATGATGAGTTACTCGCGCCCCAACAACCAAGGCGTTACAGTAGGCAGGGTTGCCAAGCTGGCTAACGGCATAGTTGCAGTTGCCCTAACAAAAGATGTAAACGCCGGAGATGTATTGGAGTTCAGGACCTCGCGCGGACGGTCCACTGTAAAGTTGGAGCGCTTTTGGGGCAGTTTAGAGGTTGCTCGCAAAAACATTGAAGTAAAAGATCGCGTCCGCGATGCAAAAGACAACAATTCATTAACTCAGGCTGCTTCTAATTCGCAAATCTTTTTGCAAGTAAAAGATCCGGTTAGCATTGGCGATAGGGTGTTTAGGGTTCGAAACGCTGCTTTGCAAGACGCAGCCGAATCAACCTACGGAAACGACCTATTCAAAGGTAATAATGGCGTTGTTGAGATTGTTGCAAGCATTACTGCAAAGCTTGACGAGCCTTTGAGTATTGGATTTTGTTTAGCCAAAGATGTAAATGCATCGATTGCCTCTGTCGCTAAAGGCCACACCGTTGAGGTAGCCAAAACTCGCCCCCTCACTGAAGATGCCATACGCGAACACGTAGGTCGCATTGGCGGCACGCCGTTTTCAATCTGCTCATGGGATATCTCTTTGGATGAAGGAGTTGGAGCCGGATTTTCTGAGATCCATAAACTACGTAGTGATGCGCTTGAACAGCTGAGCAGTCTGCTGCTTAAACCTTGGCGAGAGCGAAAACTGGCGGCACGCGAAAAGCTATCCACATTGAGCGTTGCACAAAAAGGCAAGGTGCGCTTGGCTGTAATTGTTGCAGATGCTGCCGGAGCAAAAGCAGCTCTTCGCGCCGGAGCAGACCTGCTTTACTTGCACGAACTCAATTTCGAGGCCAACGACGGGGATATCATAAACCCATTAGATGCGCTAAAAGGCTTCTCGGCAAAAACACCAATAAAGATGTTGCTTCCGGCGATCACTCACGATTATGATCTTGAAGAACTTGCTGATGAGCTTGAGTGCGGTATGGCACTTGTAGCTAACAACCTTGGTGAGATAGAGTTGTTTGGCAATCTTGGCTTTGAAATCGATGGTGGGCAAAGCCTCAATATCACTAACGAGCAAAGCGTGAGAGCTCTGGCTCGTTTAGGCATAAAGCAAGCCTGGTTAAGTCCTGAACTTAGCTGCCACAACATCGCTGAGATATCGGCAAGCTCGCCGCTTCCTTTGGCACTTACAGTTTTTGGCAAACAGGAAGTAATGGTCACAGAGCACTGTCTATTGATGGCTCAAGGTCCGTGCGATCAGAACTGCGCCAAATGTGTACGCCGAAAGGCACCACGCCTCCTCGAAGACAGAAAGGGCTACAAGCTTCCGGTACAGACCGACAACAACGGACGCAGCCACTTATATAATGCAGTAGCCCTAGACCTGATACCATCAATGCCGGAGTTAGTAACATTAGGCATCTCAACTATGGTAGTTGATGCCACGCTGCTGACAACAAAAGAGATTAAGACAGAGGTAGAGCGAGCTGTAAGGGCACGCGACTTGGCAGTAAAAGGGGCAGGTAGCTTACCAAAGCGCGAAGGCTATACCACAGGACATCTCTTTAGAGGGATTTATTAGAATGTGGCATTTGTATAACGCCTCGCCTAAATACGTATAGTCAGACTGTCTAAAACTATTCATCCAACCCAGATTGTCATTCCCGCGAAAGCGGGAATCCATAACAAACGGTTAATTCACATAAAAAAGTAGATTCCCGCTTTCGCGGGAATGACAGAAAAGAGTTTCAGACAGCTTTTGTAATAGCTCAGCTTATACAGTCACACAGCTTGGGCACTCACGCTTGTCTTCGCGCCAATTGTCATCGTCAAGACCACCATCGGCGATATTATCAATATCCATCTGCATGTAACGACCGTGCGCTTCAGCTGCAACCGTGCCATCCTCTAGCAGCAGTTTTCCATCACCAACAAACAATCTACGTTTATGCTCAGTGATTTCAGCGATGACCGTAAGAGTCTCGCCTAGCGGAACAGGTTTGCGAAAACGCACATTTAGCTCGATAGTTACACCAAAAAGATCCGGGTTGGCTACTTGCACCGCTCGACCAATTGTCTCGTCCAAAATAGCGCTGATTATGCCACCATGAACGCGACCGGGGTAGCTTTGATGCACGTCGCCGGTTGTGAATTTGCCGCAGATGCGTCCGTCATCCAAGTTCATAAATTGGGCTTGCAGGCTATAAGGATTTTCTTGTCCACACACCAAGCACATCTTAGAAATCTTTTGTGCATCCTTGACCGATACCTCAGAGATCTCATGTCGCATATTCTTAACTCCATCCCACGCATCGCAACAAACTTAGATATAATCGCTACATTGAAAAGTGAGCGCAATCTCTTGGACGATGATAACGTATTTGCACAGTTTTATACGTATTTTTACCAAGCGGTAATCTTGTAGGATTTCTAAAACGATGGAGTGATCACCATGACAAGCAAAGACAGTGACGTAAATATGCAAGCTAATTTAGAGTCGGAACACGCGCTCGAAGACGAGATAGTGGAAGAGGGCGAGTTAAGCTCAGAGGAGATTCTTGAGGGAACAATTCTGTTTGCGTTGGAGCAAGCCGGTGAGCAGCTGGAGCAAAGCGGTGAAGTTGAGCCGTTTACCATACTGATAAACGGCGAAGAGCTAAATGTGGAAGGTCTGATGGGTGAGACTGAGGAAGAGTTTTACGCGGAGGCCAGGCGCTCGGTATTTCAGATGGAGAAGATATCTAATGCATACGTCTTTTGCTACGACGGCTTTGTAGATCTGGACAGCGGAGAAAGCGATGCCTTGATCGTTGAGTTTGCTAATAAGGGCGACGAAAACGCACAGGTCATCGTGAGGCTGTATAAAAACGAAGATGACAATTTAGAGATTGAAGAGACCCTGTATCATGTAGGAGAGACGGAAACCTTATTTGGCAGTACGCTTGAACAAATACAGGGCGGCAAGGCTGCAAATGAGGAAGACGGTGCTGCCGGCGAGTTAGATTCTGCAGCCGCAAAAACAGCCGAACCATCCTCAGATGCATAAATATGCATCAACGCAACAATTACTGATTATTTAGTCCGACGCAAACAAACAACAAGGCAACCACGTGGCGTATACACTTAAAGATATTTTGATTCCCGGTACCGACGATGATGTTCGAGCAAAGTATGAAAGCCTGGCCGAGCGAGCTAAGACGGCAAGTTTTGGATTGATCGAGCCTCAGTATGTGGTGCTTGACACCGAGACCACAGGGTTCAACTCGACATCAGATGTTATGATCGAGATAGCCGCTGCCATTATGCAAGGACCGGATATCTTAGAGCGCTTTTCTACATTTGTAGATCCCGGGCGACCGATTCCGGAAAATATCGTAGAGCTGACCGGCATTACCGATGAAGACGTAAAAGGTGCGCCCGATGCATGGCAGGCTGTCAAGTCTTTGGATGAGTTTATTGGCGATAGGCAGATCATCGCGCATAACGCCGCTTTTGATCGCAGTTTTATTGCGGCTTGTTGTCCGTTGGCATCAAGTTTAGGTGATGAGGATCGTTGGATCGATTCTGTGGAGTTGTCGCGCATCGCGCTTTCTCGTTTAAGCGAGCATAAACTGCAAACGCTTAGCGACATTTTTGGCACCACTCGCTCTACACACAGAGCCATCGATGATGTTGAAGCGCTTTGTGCCTTGTGGCGCATTATGCTTGTGGGTCTAAGCGACTTACCGGCCGGGCTGCCGCAACTTTTTGCTGAGATGTTTCCGCAAACACCTTGGCCACTACGAGAAGTATTTAGCCAGGTTGCAGGCGTTACAGACGGTGCAAAGTTTTCGCTAAAGGAAGCCAGGCGAGTTAGAGAAAACTCGCAAAAGCAGCGCCAAAAAGTGGATGCCCAGGAGTTGGATGGCGGCATACTTGCAGGCAGTTCTGAGCAACTAAGCGCTAAAGAGCTGGATCAAGCTTTTTCCGACAGCGGTATCCTTGCGCAAATGTATGGACATTTTGAGCCTAGAGCCGAGCAACTGCAAATGGCAACAGAACTTGTCAACGCGCTTAATACGCGAACGCATAGGGTTATAGAGGCAGGCACCGGTGTTGGCAAATCGATGGCGTATTTGCTGCCCTTGAGTTTATTTTCACAGCGAAACCAAGTCACTTGTGGTGTTGCAACAAAAACAAACGCTCTTTTAGACCAACTTGTCTATCACGAATTACCCAAGCTCAACGAGACACTACCAAATGGTGTGAGCTACGTTGCTGTAAAAGGTTACGACCATTATCCATGCTTGCGCAAGCTTATGAATCTCACTCGCGAAGACCGAGTCTTTGCAAACACCGCATCGCCAACTACGGTAGCCATGCTTTTATCATTTACATGTCAAAGTGCGCGTGGAGACCTTGACCCGCTTTTTCTCAATCTGCGTGAGCTGGCTAGGTTTGAAATATGTGCCAGCGCTGATGATTGTCTCAAACACAAATGTCGCTACTATCAAGGCTGCATGTTGCATGGAGCACGTCGTGCCGCCAAAAAAGCCGACATCGTCATCACCAACCATGCTTTGTTATTTTGCGACATGGGCACTGAAAACGGTATCTTGCCACCAATACGCCAATGGGTGATAGACGAGGCACATGGTGTGGAGGATGAAGCGCGAAAGCAACTGAGCTTTGCTTTGGAATCGCGTACGTTTAAGCAAGCACTAAACTCGCTCGCCGGTGCCAGCGGCGTTCTTGGCATGATGGAGCGTAAGGCCACACCCTTAGATGGCGCATCATTGCTGTTGGCAAAGATACACGAGGCAAAAGAGGAAGGTCAAACGCTCACAGTGATTGCCGAATCTTTTTTCTCGCAGATAAAGGAACTCACAGAACTGGGCGAAAAGAGCAGCTACAACACCATTGAGCTTTGGATAAACGAGCACATTCGCGAAAGCGGCGTTTGGGGCACAGTTGTGTCCACGGGAAGATCGGTGGCAACACGTCTGAGCAAGTTGTGGACGGCGTGTCGCGATGTTGTCTCTTTAAGTTCGCAGTTTGAAGAGCTGACTGAGATCCAAGGCGACCTTCAGGGTCTAACCGCCGAGCTTAAAGGCACTGAGGAATCTTTGCTGCTGATATTGGATGGCAGCAACACAGATTATGTTTATTATGCGGAGTTGGATCGCAGGGTTGATTCACAATTTGACCGCCTGATCGCCGCTCGCCTAGACATTGGCGAAGTGCTTATGGGCAGACTGTATCCGGAGATGATGAGTGTGATATTCACCTCTGCCACTCTGGCTGCCGGAACCAGCTTTGAGTACTTTGCCCGAAGCACCGGACTCGATCGCTTGCCAATGGAAAAATGGCAAGCAGTACAACTGGCATCAAGTTACGACTTTGAGCGCAATATGGCGGTCTATCTGCCCACCGATATTCCGGAGCCAAACACTCCCGGATACAAGGACGCTTTGGCAAAACTGATTTTTGACGTGCACGTTGCTCTGGGTGGTTCCACACTAACCTTGTTTACCAATCGTCGCGATATGGAAGATCTGTACGCACGCCTAAAGCAAGACCTGGCGGATGTAAACATCACCTTGCGCTGCCAAACTCAGGGCAACTCCGCAAAAAGACTACGCGACGAGTTTCTTAGTAATAAGAGCGTGAGTTTATTTGCGTTGCGGTCTTTTTGGGAAGGCTTCGATGCTCCGGGTGACACCTTGCAGTGTGTGATAATCCCTAAACTGCCGTTTGGAAAACCCAACGACCCGCTCATGAAAGAGCGAGATCTGCGAGAGAAGAATGCTTGGAAGAATTATGCGTTGCCGGAGGCTATCATCGATCTTAAACAGGCAGCCGGTAGGCTGATCCGTTCATCCACAGACTCCGGTGCCTTAGTTTTAGCTGACTCCAGGCTTTTAAGCAAATGGTATGGGCGCTCATTTTTAAAAGCGCTGCCTTCGCAGCAACACTATACTTATGATACAGAAGCAATAGCTCAAGCATTGCGTTTGATCAGACAATACTAAAGGAAGGAACACAACCATGAACATTCTTGTGCTAGGTGGAGGCGGCAGAGAGCACGCCATAGTAACCTCGCTTGCAGCATCGCCTAAAAGCAACAAGATACTGTGTGCGCCCGGAGGTGGCGGAAAAGCCACGGGAGCCGAGAATGTAGCTTTGGACATCATGGATGGCAAAGCGGTTGCACAGTTTGCACAAAGCAACGATGTCGAGTTGGTGGTTGTAGGACCCGAAGCCCCACTGGTAGCTGGTGTTGCGGATGAGGTGCGCGCATCAGGCATACTTTGTTTTGGTCCGGGACGCGATGGCGCGCAGATGGAAGGCAGCAAAGAGTTCAGCAAAGAGTTCATGCAGCGTCACGGAATTCCAACAGCTGCATTTGATTCTTTTGATCGAGAAGACAGAGCGCTGGAGTATTTAGCCACGCAAAATGCTCCTATTGTTATAAAAGCCGATGGACTGGCAGCCGGCAAAGGCGTTACGGTCGCGATGACTATGGATGAGGCAGTCCAAGCCGTCAAGGAGTGCTTTGAAGGTCGCTTTGGCGAGGCCGGAGCAAAGGTAGTTATAGAGGAGTTTATGACCGGTCCGGAGTGCTCACTGCTAGTTTTCACAGATGGCAAAAAGGTACTCCCGATGGCTCCCGCGCAAGATCATAAACGCGCTTACGAAGGCGATTTGGGACCAAATACCGGCGGCATGGGAGTGTACTCACCCGTACCCATAGTTACGTCCGATGAGCATCAGGCCATGATAGACATCATGCAGCGCAGCGTTAAAGGGCTAGCCGACGAGGGCATAAATTACCGCGGTGTTTTATACGGCGGTTTCATGCTCACTGAAAGCGGACCTAAGGTTGTAGAGTTCAACGCACGCTTTGGCGATCCGGAGACCCAAGTGGTGTTGCCGCGCTTAAAGAGCGATCTTGTGGACGTGATGTTAGCTGTAGCAGCAGGCGATCTTGAAGGCATTGAGCTTGAGTGGGATGAGTCTTGGGCAATAAGTGTGGTGCTGGCATCAGCCGGTTATCCGGGGGATTATGAAAAAGGCAAAGCCATTACCGGTATCGAAGCGGCTGAAGAATTGCCGGGAGTTAAGGTTTATCACGCCGGAACGAGTATTGCCGATGACGGCACGACTATATTCACAAACGGTGGACGCGTTTTAAATGTAACAGCTATGGGTTCAACGTTTAAAGAAGCGCAGGACTTGGCGTATAAAGCCTGTGACCTGATTGAGTTTGAAGGCAAACAACTACGTAGAGACATTGGCATCAAAGCAATGAATGGTCGCGCCAGCTGGAGCTAAGGAAGTGCAGGAGATGGCGTGCAATGACTAAATTGGTGCTTCCATAAATCTCTACAACGCTTGTGCGATGCGAGCGATCTGCTCTGCTGCGCTTTCGATGCCAAAATACGAGCTGGAGATGGAGAGGTGGTAATTTGAAGCCATACCCCATTTCTGATCGGTATGCTGCTCATAAAAAGTGGAGCGTTTGCGGTCAATGCGCTTTATGCGAGTTATGGCATCGTGTTCGCTCAGATTATTGCGGCGCATGACGCGAGCTACGCGTGAATCCCAGTCTGAGTGGACGTAGACGTTTAGCAGATCGGGGTATTCGGCCAAGAAATAGTCGGCGCTGTGACCAATAATTACGCAAGGTCCTTCATCTGCAATCATTTTGATCGTGCGTGACTCTGCAAGAAATAATCTATCGCCAATAGGCAATGTGTCTTCATCTTTTCCAACAGCAGCGTTAGCGTATGATAAAAGTGTGGTGAACTTGTTGAACAGACCTTCTCCACTCTCTTTGACCAACTCTTCGTCTAGGGCGCCGGCCTCTGCTGCACGTTTGATAAGCTCTCTGTCGTAGTAGGCGTAACCTAATTTTGCCGCAACCAGCTCACCGATCTCTCTTCCGCCACTTCCATATTGTCTGCTTATTGTGACAAAACGTTTAACCATATTAGCCCCATCTCAGCGAATATCTGTTAAGTTACAATCGATACTTCCATCGTGCATAAAAGCAATAGTTACTGTACCATATTAGGTTATGAGTGGAACACAGATCATCAACGAAACTCCCGATGAAACGTTAAATAATACTGCCCGGATTAAGGCATCAGACGTATCGCGGCGAGATTTCATAATCAAGACCATAAGCGCCTCCGCTGCAGCAGTGGCTGCCGGCAGCGCTGTTTTGCTTGGAG
>DBCW01000171.1 GCA_002293265.1 Eggerthellales bacterium UBA948 | reverse complement strand
AAAGCTCTCGTGCTTGCGCAAAGACTTCATCCTTAGAGCGCTTCTGGACACGAATCGGAGCCGCAGCAATGTTATGCAAAACCGAACGATGCGGAAACAAATTGAAGCTCTGAAACACAAGTCCAAACGTAGATTTTGCCTGCTTCTGAACAGCCTTAGAGCCATAGACGGCCTCACCTAAGTCATTGTTCTCGGCAATAACGAGATCGCCATAGGCCAGGCGACCGCTCTCAAAAGTCTCAAGTAAGGTAGCGCAGCGAAGCAAAGTAGATTTCCCGGATCCGGACGGACCAATTATTGCCAGCACCTCGCCTTTAGCCACTTCAAGACTGATATCTTTGAGCACACATACATCGCCAAAACTCTTTTTGATGTGGCTCATGCTAAGTAGTATTTTTGCTGCTACTGTGTCACTCATGGTAGTAATCCATCTTCTTCTCGACACGATTCATGATAAACGCTACCACTAAATTAAAGACATAGTAAAATCCACCGGCTACAGCAAAGGCGGTCAAAGCCCGCTGAGAAGCGGCTATCGCTTTGGCCTGTGTAAACATCTCAGGAACACTGAGTACAAACGAGAGCGAAGTGTCTTTGACCAGCGTGATAATTTCGTTTGTCATCGGTGGCAAAATGCGTTTGATAACCTGAGGAAATATGATCAGAAAAAATGTTTGTGGCTTCGAATAACCGAGAACGATTGCGGCTTCATATTGACCACGTGGCATGGACTGGATGCCACTGCGATAGATCTCGGCAAAATAAGCGGCATAATTTATAACAAAGGCAATGATGGTTGCAGTAAAGCGATATCCTTCACCCATAGAAATACCAAAGCCAAAATAGGGGAGATAGTAAACCACCATCAATTGGAGCATCAAAGGCGTTCCGCGCATAATGGAGATGTAGAGCTGCACAAAAAGCGACAGTGGCTTGAACTTACTCATTCGTCCAAAAGCAACTAACAATCCCAGCGGNNCAGCAGGGTGTAAAAGAATATCTGTAAGCTTGTGAGAAAACCCCAAGCGAGCATTCCCAACATTGTGGAGAATTCCATGTATTACCTTTCATAAAAAACGCGCTGCCACATTATACGTGACAGCGCGTTTTTTAGCAGCAAAAACTATTTATTTCTCCATACACCAAAGCTTAAAGTTCGTGGCAGGGGCATACTTTTCGCATAGTTTCTCAACCGTGCCATCAGCAACCAGTTCTTTCATGGCAGCCTGTACCTTATCGCGAAGCTCGGTGTTTCCAAGCTTGAAGCCAACGCCGTAGTGCTCTGTGGACAACGGATCGTCTTCAAGGATCGTAAACATAGACTCTTTGCCGGCAGTCTGGAATAGTGCTACAGGAAGATCCAAAGCTACCGCGTCAACCGTGCCTTGCTCAAGTTCCAAAAATGCGCTTTGATACTCGGGAACTTGTTGTAGAGCTTTAAAGGTCGATGCTAAATCTGCCTGATCGCCCTCGTCTTCAAGAAGACCTAGTGCCGCACTGTCAACTTGAGCCATAACAGTTTTACCTGCCAGGTCTGCAAGTTTTGTAATACCGGAGTCACTCTTAACAACAACTATTTGTGTGTTCTCCATATAAACTTCAGTCCAAGTGTAGCCATCTTCGCGACCTTCGTATGTAAAGCCGTTCCAGATGCAGTCGATCGAGCCGCTGTTAAGCTCCTGGTCTTTGTTATCCCAGTTGATTGGCTTATATTCAACTTCCCAGCCATTCTTGTCCGCAACTGCTTTGGCCATGTCTAAGTCAAATCCGGTAAACTCACCGTCATCGCCAACATATCCGTATGGTGGGAAGTTTTGGTCAAAGCCCACAACTAGTTTGGTAATCTCGGTATCAGTTGCATTTGAGCTGCCGGAGTTTGAGTTGTCCGAACTTGAACTTGAAGAACCTGAAGAGCTGCTTGAAGAAGATGTGCTGCTTGAAGTACCGCCGGAGCACGCAGTCAGCATGGACATTGAAAGTACCATGGCAAGCACCGTGCCGATCACCGCTAAAAACCTTTTTTTCATAATGTATTAACGTCCTTTCTTTATGCACTGGTAAACTCTCCCCCGAGTTACTTTAGCACTCTAAAGCATTGCTGCAAGAGAGCAGAAGAAGTATACCACGGACAAACCATTGGCGTATAAAAACGATGCACTTTAGTGCATAAAGAAGCGGTGGAAGCGGTGAGTAGACAAAAGGGACGGTTTGATTTTGTCCCAAATCAAACCGTCCCATTAGGTTCTAAGGATCAAGGAAAGCTAATTACGCTTCAGCCTTGGTTATAACAATTCCCACCTCAGCGTCTTCATCAATAAACAACTTGTCTGACGCATCAACTTTATCAATCTTACAGCCCGGGCCTATCGTTATATCTTGCCCGCTTACCGTACGAGCATGAACGCCTCTCAAGTTAACGGTTGTAGCTTCAATAAGATCAACTATAGAGTGGTTTTGATTGCCCACAGCCTCTTTCAGCTTTGTCCACATCTTAAAGAAGAAAGAGCTGGTATGAGATTGTATCGATATACGGTCACCTACGATCTCCTCGGCATTAATAAAACCTTGTGCATCGATAGTATCTGCCGAGACCTGACCGCCAACATTTAACACACCATCACAAACTATACGGTCTGCCTCAACTTTGTTTCCATGTACAGAAACTACACCTTGGATATTTGCCAGCGTTGTCTGAAGGTTGCCGTCGATGTTAACCACGCCGGTAGTTTTTAGGTTTTCACAAGTGACATCGTTTTGACCGTGAAACACTCCGTCAATATCCAAAACTCCGGCTTGCAGCGGACCTTGTACAGTCGCCACACCATTTACATTAAGGTCACCATAGTCTCCACCGGGAAAGATCACTACTCCGTTAACGTTGCCATTTTCGACACTACCTACACCTTTAAATGACACCATGACCTATCCTTTCTCCGCCTGAGTACTTACACTCATGGTTTTTATAGTTTGTGAGATGAGTTCGCGCTGTTTGGTGATATCAATTTGGTCTTTGACCAACGCGCTATAAAGAACCAAAACCGCTTTTACTCCATTTTCCGACAATGCGAACTCGTCCAGATTAAGCTCTAAACTATCAACAAAATCTTCACTGATGTCACTAGCATTTAGAAGTATCTGGCGAAGGCCTTCCTTGTACAGTTCGTTTTCCAGACGCTCACGAATCTCTGATAGCGTGAGGTCATCTTTCATCGATCGAATAGATTTGATGCGAGTTAGGATTCGCTCGCGAGGTAAAAAGGTCTCTTGCCCGGTATATGACGAGCGTTTTTGAAACCAGTCTTCCGGAATTAGCCCTTGCCGCTTCCAACGGTACAACTGACCATATGAGATACCGGTACGATCCAGCAATTCTTTCTTTGATATCTCAGATGGGGTATTGGCGATGATGTTTTCCATAAAACCGTCCATTCCCTTAGTGTAACAAAACAATGTTATGCAATATAACAATGTTTTGTTACGAAGTCAAGTGGTAATTGAAGTTTCTTGAGCTGAGGGAAAGAAGGGTGATAAATTGTGTTTAACGCAGAGGCGGCGTGAGTGTGTCACAAGCCAAAACCGCAAGCCACAAATTGCGGCGCTTGCATAAGGCTCGCTAATGAAATAGCTAAGTTTAGGTGCGATCCCTCAATAGTTTAAGAAGCCATATGTCATGCTGAGCGCTAGTCGAAGCATCTAACCGCAAGATTACAGAGCAGTAGCAGATGTTGCCCAGAAATCACACATCCGATGATCGCATATGCGTGGGTGGGGGTCTTACTTATCGCGCGGCGTTTTAGAGTGCGTTGGGTTTAAAAGATGCAATGAAGAAGAGGTAAGTGTGATATGGAAATGTTGGTTTCATCTATCTTTGTAGTCTTTATGCGGTGAATGCTTCTTGCAAGTTCTATAAGGCAGTTAGCCAAGTAAGTGCAAGTTTGCAAGCACACAAAAAATCTCAGTGATGGCATAAGATTTAGAAGTTACGTACTCTTTGTGTCATATGAACGATACTTTGAACTTAAGATTATTAGAGCAATTCATGTATATGTATTAATGGGTATAGATACCAAGTGTTTTAAATGAGTTAAATGACTTACCTCATTTTTGCTCTCAAAACTACTTATTAGTGCTTCGTATTAACGACTTAGCGTCATCTGCACACCTCACTGTTTTATACATAATGCATTTACCCAGCTAAATACAGTGAACATTAAAGCAGTAAGGTGTTTTTAGTGTTATGCATAATAATAGACCATACAAAATCGATTTCTAGAAGCACGACTAGGTGTTATTGCAGCCAAATATGATGTATTGTCCAAGTGTAAGGTAAAGCCTACTTATAACAATGCTTAAGTATTCATATTTATAAATATGAGCTTCACGATGATATATGGCTTCGTAAACAATTGATGGATTGCACTAATGCTTAGCTACTAAACAGCGAGCCTTTGCTCGCGCCTGTAATTTACGGTTTTGACACGCGCCACACTTTTACGTATTTGCACTAAGCACATTTTAGCGCAGCAAATCAAATACCAACGCTTTGTGGTAGCATTTATAGAGTTCAAATCATTGGAGAATCAATGCAACTTGGTGTAACCATACCGCTTCAGAAGTTTCTCAAAATTCCTAGGCCGCCATATGGTGAGCTTGTCGACCTCTTCTTTTGTTGGGAGATACATAAGATTCCCGATTCTAGGTATTCTACGCTTATTGCTGTTAATGCTTTCAATCGTTATGCGCTTGTGTTTTCTGGGATGCAGGCAAAGTGCTGGAAGCACATACCGGAGATTGTTATAGATGGGATAAGGCAAGCTCTTACATATGATGGATTTAAGGCGGAGCAAATTGAGATTTATTTGGCAGCAGCCGGTGATCCGGAATTGACAAAAACGCACGGCAGGAAACCTGTTGCCGGTTTGAATAGGGCTGTTGAATACTTTTATTGGCTCGAAGATGATTTGCGACAAAGCGAGCAACTATATCAAACTGCTCTTTCAGATNNCGGTTCTGAGAGCAAAGACTACGTTCTGCCAAAGCATTTCTTTAAGAAGAATATGCAAGATCACTCCATGATGTAATTCGTGTATCAAAATCGATAAAGAGCAGTCATATTTTCAAACCGTTATACTGTATTTAGTGTATTCGTATCAAAAATATTGAAAGCAGTAAAAAGCTGAGAGTCAGACAATGAATAATGAGCAACTTCAAACAAAGATTTTAATTGTCGAGGACGATGAAATTATAATGTCCGGGCTTACTTATGCTCTTGAAAAGGATGGCTACGTGGTGGCATGTGCTGCTGACGTGAGTGAAGCACGTACAGCTATTGCCACAAGCAGCTTTGATCTTGCAATTCTTGATATGAACTTGCCGGATGGCACCGGGTTTGATGTGCGAAAGCTGTTTCAGGAATCAAGTTCAAATACTGCAATAATCTTTCTAACGGTGGTTGATGACGAAGGTAATGTAGTTCGTGCTTTTGACGAAGGCGCTGATGACTACATAACCAAGCCATTTAGGCTTAGAGAATTGCTTGCCAGAATTAAACGAACATTGCTCGCGCATAAAGCTGTAAAAGAAAATAATGGCTTAGGCAGTGTGAGCAGAGGACAAGTATCTGCGAACAAAACCCTTAGGCTGGGCGAGGTAGAAATCGACACTTTAGCTGCAAAAGTTTTTATTGGCGGCGCTGCGCTAGAACTTACGGCCTTAGAATATCGCTTATTACTCATGTTTGCGCTGAATAAAGGTCAAGTACTTTCTCGCTCACAAATACTCGATGGAATATTTGACGCGGCGGGAAGTTATGTTGAAGACAACACTCTTACAGTTTACATAAAACGCTTGAGGGAGAAATTGGGCGACGCTGCAAACATTGAGACCGTGAGAGGCTTAGGCTATCGCGCTCATTAGGGAGTTGGGATGTTGATTAAAAACAGCGACATCAAGAAGTTATCTGCTGATGTCAGACGCATCATAGATGGCAATGATATCGATCTTAGAGACAATCGCGAAGGCATACTTTCGATTCTCAAAAATGACATTCATACATTAGCAAATATCAAAAATGAGCAGATAGATGCCCTGCAACGTGATCGCGAGACAATGCAAAACACAATTGCCGATATCTCCCATCAACTAAAAACACCGCTCACATCCATGATGGTGATGGCTGATCTCATCAAGGAGGCTCCGGCTGAGAAGCAAGATGAGTTTGTCGATAACATTAAACTTGGTCTCAATAGGATGGAGTGGTTGGTCTCTGCGCTTTTGAAGATCGCTAAGTTGGATGCCAAGGTTGTGGAGTTTTCGCCGGAAGTTGTTGATTCCAAATATCTGATAGGTGCTTCAATTGAACCTCTGCTTGTGCAACTGGACATAAAAGAGCAGCGTATTGAGCAAAGCGGCAACGCCAAGATCTTTTGTGATAAACGATGGACATCGGAGGCGCTGGGAAACATCATCAAAAACGCATCTGAGCATTCGCCGGTTGGAAGTACCATAGCGGTAGAAGCGGGTAGCAACCCTATATGCACCTGGGTCTCGGTTTCTGACGGGGGCGGTGGCCTTACAAATGCGCAGATAGCCAAGGTATTTAAGCGCTTTGAAGGCTCGCGCAGCGAGCATGGATACGGAATTGGGCTGCCACTGGCTTTGGCTATCATGCGTGGTCAAGAAGGCGACATCCAAGTAGACGGTGGTGACAAAGACCACGGCGCTACGTTCACTCTTAAATTCTACAAGCAAGGATAAGAGTTTCGTGTCATTCCCACGTTCTCCCTACCATTCCTGGACACCCTTGTCATTCCTGCGAAAGCAGGAATCCATAAACGCATAAAACTTGCATAAATGGATTCCTGCCTGCGCAGGAATGACAGGGAGGAGACGCAGGAATGACAGTGGGGAGACGCAGGAATGACAGTGGGGAGACGCGAGAACGACAGTGGGGAGACGCGAGAATGACGGAAAGTGTGCGGGAATGACAGGGGAGTTCAGGAATAACTGTCAAGTGACAAAATTGTCACTAAACTTCGCATATTTGTGTCACCTCTCAGTCACATTGCCTTGCCACAATGAACACCTGGCAATTAGGCACATCGAGAGGAAAATATAGATGGCAATCCTAGAAGTTAGTAACCTAACCAAGACATATGGGCAAGGCGACACAAAGGTTGTAGCTCTAAAAAACGCAAACTTTAAGGTGGAGAAAGGCGAGTTTATCGCCATTGTTGGAGCTTCCGGTTCCGGAAAATCTACACTGATGCATTTGATTGGCGGAGTAGATCGCCCCACATCGGGAAGTGTGCGCATAGACGGCAAGGAGATATTTGATCTAAACGAGAGTGAGCTGGCAATATTTAGACGCCGCAACATTGGCATCGTCTATCAGTTCTATAACCTCATCCCAACGCTTACCGCTGAAGAGAACATCATGTTGCCATACCTATTGGATGGCAGAAACCCGGATACCGATAGTTTAAAAGTTATACTGGAGTTGATAGGCATGGCAGATAGAGCCAAGCATCTTCCCAGCGAGCTTTCCGGTGGTCAGCAACAGCGCGTATCTGTGGGTAGAGGAATCATCAATAATCCGGAGCTGATTTTGGCCGATGAACCAACCGGGAACCTTGACAGTAAATCCAGCCGCGAAATCATCGAGCTGCTCAACGTTTTTAACAAACGCTACAACCAAACTGTTATTGTCATCACACACGATGAACAAATTGCACTGCAAGCGGATCGCGTGATAACCATCCAAGACGGAGCAATAATTCGAGACGAGGCTGTGCGATGAAGATAGTTCCCAAGCTGGCCTTTAGCCAACTTAAGGTAAATCGCGGACGTAGTATATGGACGTTTGTAGGAATAGTCTTGTCGGTGGCGATGATCACGGCGATTTTTGGTTTTGTGGCCTCCGGGTTTCAGCTGCTTTTTGATTACACCGGGCAAGACTCCACTACTCGCGGTCTTTATGGTGCAGCGCTCAGCGGCATTACTACATTGTTGGTGGGCATCATAGTTTTAGCATCAGTAATTGTGATTTCTAACGCATTTCGCGTAAGTGCCGATGAACGTACTACTCAGTTTGGCATACTTAAAAGTGTGGGAGCCACGCGCAAGCAGATTACAAATATCGTGATCTATGAGGCACTCTGGCTTTGCCTCATAGGCATTCCTTTGGGCTTGGCGCTTGGCATTCTCGCAAATTATATCGGCACCAATCTGGCAAATTATATGATCGGTGAAGCACTAAGGGTAAACAACGGTGTGACCTTATCGCTGGCTTTCATTGTTGCCTGGCAAGCGGTTATCGGAGCAATTGCTGTTGCTATTGGCACGGTATTGCTCTCGGCATGGCTTCCTGCACGAAATGCTGCGGCTAGGTCTGCAGTGGATGCTATACGTGGCGTTGGCATAGTAAAAGCCAAAGCAAAAGTGGTTAAACCCAGTCGCTTGGTCAACAAGCTTTTTGGTTTTGAAGGAGAGCTGGCGCGCCGAGCACTTAAACGCAACAAACGCAACATGCGAGCAACGGTGATGTCTCTTTGTATAAGCATAGTAATATTTGTTGCCGGATCCGGCATTGGCACCTACATTGGCAAAATGACAGAGTTTATCTATCAGGATATCAATGCCGAGGTGGTGGTAAATGCGTATGGTGGCGGATCTTCACATAACTTCAGTGGCTCAGCGGATTTGCCTTCGGGCGCAGAGTATATGCGCCTTGATCCGGTTTCCGGTGACAATATTGCTAAAAAATTAGGCGAATATTCCGATAGTTCTATTTATGGAGTAGGTGCCACGCAATACGTTGCAGCAGTTAAAAAAGATAATCTCACGGAAGAGTTCTTGCAAAATGCTGCCGGCACGCTTGTTCCAAGTGATTTAGTGGCTGCGGATGACCTTTTTGAGGAAGATGCAAGAGGTACAAGATCTTCGTCTGCAAGTGATAAGAGCACAAATTATGCCCTAATGCTCAGTATGGTGTTTGTGGACGAGAAGCACTACGCCGAACTATGCGCAAAAGCCAAAGTACCGTATGGATCAAACATCTTGCTAAATTACTACAAGTATCATGACGAAAAATCCAGAAAGTTTTCGCAAATTGAGCCCTTAGTTTTTAGTAAACAAACATTAAGGATGAAACATGCTGATCAACAAGGGGCAGCTTTTAAGACCGACACATTAGAGATACCCTTGCATGGAGTGCTTGGCAAAGGCGATATCCCCGCTGAGATAAAGTATGCGACCAACGAAGCGCTGGCGATCCTTATGCCAAACTCCAATGCACAGGTTAACTTTGTGCAGCGTGCTTCATCTGAAATTGAAGTCGTGCCAACACTAGGACCAAATAGGTATTCGTGGTATGCGAAAACTCAAGACCCATCCGGTTTTGTTAAATATGCCAACGGATTTGTACACGATCTTATCCCTCAGAAATACGAACTTGTGACTATTGGCGAAGAAGGCTTTCTTGAGTACATGAAAGACTTTAAAGAGCGTAGAAATAATAACAATGATGGTGAAGAAGTTGTAGATCGAGCAGATAGAGTGAGTGATCCCTCAAATGAAAATCTTAGTCATTTTGAAAAAAGCAGCTCTATGGGAACAGTGGTTATAGAAGATATAGATCTATTGCTCAAGGAAGTGCGCAACATGAGCCGCTTAATAATGATACCGGTGTATGGCTTTGTAATCGTACTCATACTCATAGCGCTCACCAACATCATCTCAACGATCTCTAACAACGTGCGCTCGCGCTCGCGTGAGTTTGCTACTTTGCGAAGCGTTGGTATGACGCAAGGAGGTTTGGCGCGCATGCTCAGTTTTGAAAGCATCATGGGGTCAATTAAGGCCTTGCTGATAGGTTTACCTATAGGTCTGGTTGTGTCTTATGTGATCTACAGTTATGTGTCCCAGTCAGCACTTTTCGACTACGAGTTCCCCTGGCTTACTACACTTCAGTGCGTGCTTGGTGTATTTGTTGTGATGTTGATAACAACGTGGTGGGCGACCAGGCGTTTGCGTAAAGGCAGCATCATCGACACCATACGCACCAATGATGGAATGTAGGTCGTCGTAGTTGGCTACGCTGAAATTTTGAAACCCAGACAAGCTGGATTACAAAATAACGCTGCGCCACTACTCCTCTTCCACGTAACGCTCACTCGCTTCGCTCCCTCAAGCGTTACGTGGATCTGTTTTCAACCTAGGCTTGATGTTCAACTTGAAAGCCGGCATCTGGCAAAGGGTTTACAACCAGACAATCATTAGTATCAAGATTGATGTACATATGGCAATGGCTATCACGTCGGCGCGACCAACACTAAAGACTCGGTAGTGTGTACGGTTTGTGCCGCCGTGGTAGCAGCGGCTCTCCATCGCTACTGCCAGCTCTTCGGCGTGTCTAAGCGATTGCGCAAATAGCGGCACCAGCAATGGCAGCAGGAGTTTTACTCGCTTGATCGGTCCGCCTTGCGATATCACCGCACCTCGCGCCATCTGGGCTTTGCGGATGTGATCAAAATCTTCAAATAAGGTGGGTAGAAAGCGCAGGGCAATGCTCACCATCATCGATATTTCATAGGCCGGCAGCCCAAAACGCACAAATGGTCGAAGCATTGCCGAGATGCCGTCGCCAAGCATAATTGTGGATGTTGTGAGTGTGAGTAGCGTTGCGGTTAAAAACAATATGAACAGACGCAGCGTCATGAATCCGGCCTGATAAGCACCGTGGTCGGTGATGAGTATGGCACCCCAACTGAATAGGGATGTACCCTCGCTTATAAAGAAGAGGTTGAAAAACAGCGGAAATATAAGTAAAAATGCCAGTGGTGCTACTGCTTTAACCACGGTTTTTGGTCTAACTTTAGATAGCGCTATTATTACGATATCCAGCAAAAGTAGAACAAGAAGAGCAAAAAAACTGTTTGCCAGAAAAGCAGCGACAAACAATATCAGCATTAAAGTTATCTTGATGCGCGGATCCAAACGATGAACGATGGATTCAGCGTGGTGATACTGACCAAGCACGATATCAAAAGCCATGTTTCACCTCAGCTTTTTGCTCATGGAAAAGTGCTGCAATCGCATCAGCTAATGCGTCAATGGTGAGTAAATCAGCAGGAAGCGGAAGACCCAAATCCATTAGGTCTGCGGCAAAAGTTGTCGCTTGCGGAACGCCTAGGTTCATCTCTCGTAATACTTCAGAGTGCGAAAACACTTCTGCGGGAGTGCCATAAAACGCCGTGTGTCCATCTTTTAGCACCAACACTTTGTCGGAAAGCCGTGCAATGTTATCCATGCTGTGTGAAACCAATACTGTTGTAGTTCCGGCTTTATGATAATCGTCGATTATTGTTGTGAGCTCGTATCTGCCTGATGGATCCAGCCCGGCGGTTGGCTCGTCCAGTATCAGTAGCTGCGGTTTGGCAGCCATAACACCCGCCAGAGCTACTCGTCGCATTTCTCCACCCGAGAGCTCAAAAGGCGATTTAGCAGCATAGTTTTCATAGTCAAGACGCATTATCTTCATGGCTTCCCGAACCCTTAAACCCACCTCATGTTCGCTTAATTTGGCATTACGCGGGGCAAAGGCAATGTCATCGGCAATAGTCTTGGAGAACAATTGTTGTTCGGGATATTGAAAAGCGATGCCTACCTTGGTAAAAAGATTTTGCCGCACCTTTTTATCGCTAAGATTCTCACCATCTAAAACTACCGAACCGGCACTGGGTGTGAGCAGACCACACATCAGCTGTAACAGGGTAGACTTGCCGCTTCCCGTATGACCGATAACGCCCAGCAGCTCGCCGTTTTCCAGCGTAAATGAGACATCGCTCAGCGCGTTGACATCGCCTTCATGCGAGGAATATGTATAGCTTACTTTGTCGAATATAAGCGACATAACTCCTCCTTAAGCTCTTCGGGGCGGGCGATCTCAGATACTGCGACACCGCGTTTGATAAGCTCCTCGGCCAGTCTTAGCGAAAACGGCGCATCCAGGTTCACTTTGCGTAGAAGTTCTTTGTTGGTAAACACCTCTAGCGGAGTGCCGGTTAGAACGACCCTGCCTTCGTGCATCACGAAAACTTTTCTGGCAATTACAGCTTCTTCCATAAAGTGCGTAATCAAAACAACAGTGATTCCGGCTTTGTTGAGTTCTCTAACCAAGCGTCTGATACCCCTGCGCCCACGCACGTCAAGCATGGCACACGGCTCATCTAAAATGAGGATGTCAGGACTCATGGCTAAAACACCGGCTATTGAGCAGCGCTGTTTTTGTCCGCCGCTCAGATGCGCCGGATTGCGATCAGAGAACGCGGACATCTTAACGGTGTCTAAGGCATTGTCTACTCGCTTAGTCATTTCGCTGTATGGAGTGGCAAGGTTCTCAAGTCCAAAAGCCACATCATCAGCAACCACGCTGGTTACAATCTGCGAATCGGGGTTTTGAAACACCATGCCGGCGTGGGAGCGAATCTCAAAGACCAGCTCATCGTTGGCAGTGTCCAGGCCAGCCGTTAAGACCTTGCCCGCATTGGGCACAATCAGCGCATTGATATGTTTTGCAAATGTGGATTTCCCGGAACCGTTGGAGCCAATGATAGCGATGAAGTCGCCTTTTTCAACCGAAAGCGTTACGCCATCCAGTACCGGTTTATCTGCGTGTGCAGCGTAACTATATGACACCTTGTCGAACTCAATAATTCCCATGATTTCCTCTGCGTCTTTCGTCCGGACTGTACCGTCGGTGCTGAGATCTCATCAGCTCTGCGAAACATTTCGCTCGTGGACTTATGGCTTAAAAACCAATCACCACCGGTGAGGAATTACACCTCGCCCTGAAACAGATTGAAACAGTATAGCAGACAGCTTGCTTTTAGGGTAAGATGTTGATGTTTGCGGGAGTACGCTAAAGCCAAGCTGTAAGCAGCAAAGCCATCTGCGTTGAGAAGACGAAAGTCTAATCCCTTGAACCTGTTGGTTAAGACCAG
>DBCW01000129.1:263-4202 GCA_002293265.1 Eggerthellales bacterium UBA948 | reverse complement strand
CACATTGATGCCGGTAAAACCACAACTACCGAGCGCATCCTTTACTACACGGGAAAAACACATAAGATTGGTGAGGTTCATGACGGCGCTGCCACCATGGACTGGATGGCTCAGGAGCAGGAGCGTGGCATCACCATTACAAGCGCTGCTACGACATGTATGTGGCGCGAGCATCGTATCCAAATTATTGACACCCCCGGCCACGTGGACTTTACGGCCGAGGTAGAGCGTTCCCTGCGCGTGCTCGACGGCACCGTTGCCGTATTTTGCGCAGTTGGTGGTGTGCAGCCGCAGTCCGAAACTGTTTGGCGCCAAGCTCACCGCTACGAAGTACCACGTATGGCCTATGTAAACAAGATGGACCGTACCGGTGCTGATTTCTTTGCCGTCATTGATCAGATGAAGGACAGGTTAGCTACCCGTGCGGTCGCAATTCAGTTGCCTATCGGTAGCGAAGACCGCTTCACAGGTCTGATCGACCTCATCACTATGACCGCTTGGAACTTTAACGAGGATGCCAAAGGCGTTATTTACCCAGAGGAGTCCACTATTCCCGACGGTTATCAAGAACGTGCTCAGCAATATCACGATCAGCTGGTAGAGCTGGCTGCTGAGTTTGATGACGAGCTGATGATGAAGGTCTTGGAGGGCGAAGAGTACACTCAAGAAGAAGTTAAGGCTGCTATCCGTAAGGGCACACTCGCATGCGAGATCACCCCGGTTGTTTGCGGAGCTTCGTTTAAGAACAAAGGTATTCAGCAACTTCTGGACAGCATTTTGGAGTACATGCCTTCTCCGTTGGACATCCCCGCTATCAAGGGTATCGATGTAAAAACCGGCGAAGAGGTGGAGCGCAAGGCTGACGCTAAGGAGCCCTTCGCTGCTCTGGCGTTTAAGGTCATGACTGACCCATACGTTGGTAAACTCACTTACTTTCGCGTTTACTCCGGCTCGCTTGATGCCGGTAGCTACGTGCTCAACGCCACCAAGGACAAAAAGGAGCGTATCGGGCGCCTGCTCGAGATGCACTCCAACCATCGTGAGGACATCGAGCGTATCTCCGCGGGCGACATCGTTGCCGCCGTGGGTCTCAAAGACTCCACCACCGGCGACACCCTCTGCGACGAGACGGCTCCGGTCATCCTGGAGTCCATGGAGTTCCCCGACCCGGTCATCGACATCGCCATCGAGCCGAAGACCAAGGCCGAGCAGGACAAACTTGGTGTTGCTCTGCAAAAACTTGCCGAAGAGGATCCAACATTTAAGGTATCAACAAACCAAGAGACCGGACAGACTGTTATCGCCGGTATGGGTGAGCTTCACTTAGAGATCATCGTTGACCGTTTGCTGCGTGAGTTTAAAGTAGAGGCTAACGTTGGTAAGCCACAGGTTGCTTATCGCGAGACTGCCGGCAAAGAAACACCGGGTATCGAGGGCAAGTTTGTTCGTCAGTCCGGTGGTCGTGGTCAGTATGGTCACGTTGTTATCAACCTTTACCCGCAAGAGCCGGGTGCCGGTTATGTATTTGACAACAAGATCGTTGGCGGTGTGGTTCCCAAGGAATACATCACTCCGGTTGACAAAGGTATTCAAGAAGCTCTGGCCAGTGGTGTTATTGCCGGTTATCCGGTAGTAGACATCAAGGTTGAGCTGGTTGACGGTTCATATCACGAGGTAGACTCCTCAGAGGCTGCCTTTAAGATCGCCGGTTCGATGGCTGTAAAAGAGGCTTTGAGAAAATCGCAGCCTGTACTGCTTGAGCCGATGATGGCCGTAGAAGTAGAAACTCCCGAGGATTACCTCGGTGATGTTATGGGTAACTTAAGCTCGCGTCGTGGGCAGATCCAAGGTATCGAGGATCGCGGAGGATCAAAGGTCGTTAAATCGATCGTTCCCCTGTCTGAGATGTTTGGTTACGCGACCGACCTGCGTTCTTCAACACAGGGACGCGCAAGCTACACCATGCAGTTTAGCTCTTACGAACCAGTGCCAAAAAGCATTGCGGAAGAGATTGTAAGTAAAGCCGGCGGTAACGCCTGATGGCTTCCTGTAGTAGGCATAAAAGCCCAAAGCCTTGCTTAGTGCGTGCTCACGTAGGGAACTACGCTCCGCGCGCCCGAAGCAAAACTTTGAACTTTTCTACTCGACTACAGAAACCCATCTATAAAGTATAGAAGTAATTAGAAAAGGAGTGCACGTTGGCAAGTCAGAAGATCAGAATCCGTCTTAAGGGTTACGACCATGAGATCGTGGATCAGTCCACCAAACTCATAGTAGATACTGCCCAAAAGACTGGCGCCAAGGTATCCGGTCCTATCCCACTGCCTACGGAGCGCAATCTGTATTGCGTAATCCGCTCACCGCACAAGGACAAGGACAGCCGCGAGCAGTTTGAGATGCGCACACACAAGCGCCTGATCGACATTCTTGAGCCCACAGGAAACACTGTAGACTCACTGATGCGTCTAGATCTGCCAGCAGGCGTTGACATTGAGATCAAGCTGTAAACACAGCTAGATTATATAAGTAGGAATGGTCCGCTGAGAACGACAAAGGGTTTGTCGAAAAGCCTCATGACCAAAGAGTACAGAAAGGAGATTAAATTAGCTGCTTTAGCTGCAAGGCGCACGAAACGCGCCTGAGATAAGCGTACTACCGTACGCGTTCGAAGGTAAGCGCCGTGCAACGTCGCAGATGAAGTAGATAATTTGATCGACAGGTAACTTAAAATGTGTAATGTTTTATTAGGTCGAAAGGTGGGAATGACTCAAGTCTGGTCAGAAGATGACCAGTTGGTGCCGGTTACCGTCATCAAAGTTGGACCTTGTGTTATTACCCAAATCAAGACCGCCGACAAGGAAGGCTACGAAGCCATCCAGATCGGTTTTGACACGATCACCAAAGCCAACAAGATCAACAAGCCCACCAAAGGCCACTTCGAGAAAAGTGGCGTAGAGCCCACCAAGGTTTTGCGTGAGGTGCGCGTAGACAGCACTGCTGAATACGAGCTTGGTCAAGAAGTAACCGTTGAAACTTTTGCCGAGACAAAGAAAGTTCACGTCTCCGGTATTTCAAAAGGTAAAGGCTTTGCCGGCGTTATCAAACGTCATAATTTCCGTGGTGGCCCAGGTGGCCATGGCGCTCACTTCCATCGTGCTCCCGGTTCTGTTGGTCAGTGCGCTACACCGTCTCGCGTTTTTAAGGGCAAAAAGCTCCCCGGACACATGGGTGTAGAAAAGATCACTGTTAAGAACCTTGAGGTTGTAAAAATTGACAGTGAGCAAAATCTACTGTTGGTCAAGGGTGCCGTGCCCGGCGGCAAAGGCGCTTTGCTTAGCGTCTGCACCGCGTAGAGTTTAGGAGCATCTAATGACTTTAAAAGCACTTACGATACAAGACACCAAGGGTGAGAAAGCCGGAACTCACAAGCTCGCAGAGAGCGTTTTTGGCATCACGCCCAACACCCATGTTATGCATGAGGTAGTTCGTGCCCAGCTGGCAGCTCGCCGTGCAGGTACACATGATACAAAAACTCGCGGTCAGGTATCCGGCGGTGGCAAGAAGCCGTTCCGTCAAAAGGGAACCGGTCGCGCTCGCCAAGGTACAATTCGCGCTCCCCACATGAAGGGCGGTGGAACTGTCTTTGGTCCGCATCCGCGCAGCTATGCCTTTAAGATCAATGGCAAAGAGGTCAAGTTGGCTATGCGCAGTGCTCTTTCAGCCAAACAAGCCGAAGGCGCACTGCACGTTATCGACAAATTCGATTTTGAAAAGCCCTCTACTAAAGATGCCGTTAAGACCCTTGAGGCTTTAAAGGTAGACGGACGCGTAACTTTGATGCTTACAGATGCAGAGATCAACGCATTTCTCTCATTTAGAAATATCCAGCGTGTTCGTGTTCTTGACGTTGTGGACGCCAACACCTATGACTTAATTGAC
>DBCW01000129.1:0-248 GCA_002293265.1 Eggerthellales bacterium UBA948 | reverse complement strand
GACCCCCGTCAGGTAATCTTGCGTCCGATTGTTTCGGAGCGCAGCTACGATCTTATTGGTGACAATCGCTACACTTTTGAGGTGGCCAAACAAGCCAACAAGATTGAGATCAGTCAGGCAGTTGAGTCGATCTTTGGTGTAACAGTACTAAAGGTCAACACGATGAGCGTTAAGGGCAAGCCTAAGCGTGTCCGTTACGCTAAAGGTTATTCCCGTTCATGGAAAAAGGCCATTGTAACCTTGGCCGA
>DBCW01000123.1 GCA_002293265.1 Eggerthellales bacterium UBA948 | reverse complement strand
CACACAAACTACCGAAGCCTCTATTTTTTCGGGTCCTCGCTCATAAGGAGGTCAAATTGCTATTAGATCATATTAATATATGTTGTATACTTCACAATAAGATTATGACTACAGCTAATGTAAGACCAAGCAAAGCAACAAGCAATTTTGGAGTGGTATAAAAATGCCTCAAATATCTGTAGTTGTACCTGTATATAATGTCGAGACTTACCTTGCTTTATGCGTGCAGACCATTCGCGAACAAAGCCTTAGCGATATCGAAATAATTTGTGTGAACGACGGAGCTACCGACCGCTCAATGGCTTTACTTAATTTATTAGCCGCTGTTGACAAGCGAGTTCGCATAATAGATAAGCCAAACGGCGGGCTTTCTTCGGCACGCAATGCCGGCATTGCAGTGGCTAAGGCTGAATACGTTATGTTGGTTGATTCAGATGACCTTATAGAAAAAGACGCTTGCGAAAAGGTCTACAAGGCGTTTGTGGATAACGACGCAGACATTGTTACTTTTGGAGCAAATTGCTACCCGGCAACAGAGATAGACGAGTGGCTCACAGACTGCTTAGGTCCCAGAGATATTGTATACAACGGCTTTAATATAGATATTTTAGAGGTCGAAAAATCTCACCCTTTTGTTTGGCGCAGCGCATTTTCGAAAAAATTCTTACAGGCAAGATCGCTGTGGTTTGATGAAACTGTCTTGTTTGGTGAGGACGAAGTCTTCTATTTTGCAGCTTATCCTCGGGCACAAAGAATAGCATTCATCTCTAATCGACTTTACAACTATCGTTTAGCACGTAAAGACTCATTGATGGCAACGCGCTTTGCGGCATCTCTTGTCCGTGCAAAAGAACACATCGTCATTATCGACCGAGTTCTTAAAGACTGGAAAGAACAGGGCTGGATTGAGCAGTATCCGGCACAAATATTTAACTGGACTCTGGATTTTATAGCCGGACACATCAGCAACGAATCCGAAGAAGACCAAGCGGCGTTGCTTATAAGCTTACGCAAAGTATTGCGTGAGTCGCTAAACGAAGCGATGATTGCTGACGACAGGGTGCCCGGGTTTACGCAAGAACTCTTAAAACACCTGATGGATGAGAGCACCAACAAGGTAGACGTACGAATTTATAGCAACTGGCGATTCTTTAGCCGCAGTCTTAAACGCCGAATAGCATATATGCAAAAAAGGCTCAAAGAGGCAGTGCGTAAAGTGCTTAGAAGTATTTTTCCGGTAAGCGCCATTAAAAACGAAAGATACTTGAATGACTTGGAAGTTCGCATAAATATTAGACAAAAAGAAGAGTTGAGAGCCGCTCGGGCAACATCTGTGCTGTTAGCCGAGTATCTTGATAAGAGTGCATGGGGGATGCTTTGCTGTGTTACCGTAGAGTCCGCAAGCAAGAATCTTGATTGCAAAGATTCAAAGCACGAAAGCTAAAGACCGGGAGTTGATATGGGAGAGTCTGAGACACTGCTAGCTGAACTAGCTGAACAACTAAGAGATCTTAGCTTCTCAGAGCAGACAACGCTTGTAGAGCGCTGCGTTGAACAGTGCGGTGTAGTAATGACCATTGCAAAACTGGCGCAGACCTTTGCTTGGGAGCGCCAACTCATATCAAATGTTATATCAAGATCAAGATACTTTAAAAAGCAAAAGCGAGAAATAAAGACGATAGGCATGTTTTACCATCGCTTTTATAATGGCGGCACAGAAAACATCATGGCGTTGTTGACCGATGTCTTTGGCGATATGGGTTACAAAGTAGTGCTCTATACCGATGACGAACCTAACGAGTTAGATTATCAAACCAATCATGAATATACGCGAGTGGTGTTACCGCCACACGGAGAAGTAAACAGCAATTACCTTGAGCGTGGCGAGAAGCTTAGCAGCTCGCTTGCGGAGCACTCAGTAGACTGCTTTGTTTGGCATGCGTGGATGAGTGATTTGACCCTTTGGGATATGCTGGTAATTAAATATGAGGGCATCCCGTTTATAACGTACAATCACAGCTGCTTTGCTTTTCCTACTTTAACGGCAGACTGGCTATATCACTATGATATGCCGGCAGTGTTCTCTTTGATGGATGCCGTTGTAGTTTTGAGCCGTGTTGATAAAGCATATTGGAGCGAATTTTGCGAGAATGTGTTTTGGATAAATCAACCACTCAGAAATAGTTTACTGAAACCGCAGACATCAACTGCGCCAAACACAAATCTTGTTTGGGTGGGGCGCCTTTCTTACGAAAAAAACCCCGAAGCGCTACTCAAGATTATGAAAAAAGTAGTCAGGGAGGTACCGGAGGCAAAACTGACTATTGTTGGCAAAGCTGAGACCGTAAGAGAGCAGGAGGCGTTTGCGAGAGCGGTAAACGAACACGGTCTTTCTGAGGCAATAACGCTTGCAGGGCACCAAAAAGAAGTTTCGGCGTATTACGAAAATGCGTCGATTATGCTTTCTACTTCTATTGTTGAGGGTTATCCGTTAACAATCTCTGAGGCCAAAGGTTTTGGTGTGCCCAGCGTCATGTATGATCTGCCGTTTTTAGAGGTTGCGCGAGAGGGCAAAGGTGTCATAGCTGTTCCCTTTGATGACAGCGAAAGTTTTGCTCAACAACTGGTGAGCATAATCAAAGACAAAGACAAGCGCAGCGCTCTTAGCGAGGAAGCAAGGCAAAGTCTTGAAGATTACTTGTCCAAACAAGACGTTGCTAAAGACTGGAAAAGAATTCTCGGTAGCCTATTTGATGTAAGCGGCAGACAAAGCATCGGTATTGACCGGCAAGTTGAAGAAACGCAACACATTCTTTGGAAGACAAATAATCGCTTTACCGAGATCGGTTTGCGTGGTTATGTGCATAAGACAAACTTATTGCTTGGAACTATAAACAAAGATGTTGTGTCTTTAGAAAAAGAAAACGAAGACCTCAAGCAAGACATCGAAGGATTCAAGCAAGGTATTGTTAAGTTAGAAAATGACCTTTCACAAATGGTAAGAGACTATGAAGAGTCAAAAACCTATCGAACCGGTTTGGCAGTCTTGTACATACCAAGAAAAATCAGATGGTGGTTCATAAGAAACTTTGCCAAAAAGAAGTAGGAACTGTATCAAAAGTGTAGGCATAACCAAGGCTGTCATTCTCGCGGCCATCCCTAGCATTCCCGCGGTCATTTCTGTCATTCTCGCAACCCCCTCTGTCATTCCCGCGCAGGCGGGAATCTATTTATCCAATATTGTAGTTGCCGTTTGTCATGGATTCGCGCCTGCGCGGGAATGACAACTTGGGTTAGATACATAGTTTTCAGACAATCTGACCAGCATTAAACCGTTGCTTCCTTAAACTACCAATGAATACGCACTGTGTCTCCCGCAGAGATGTTATTGTATAGAATCTTTGCTGCCCAAAGTGGCATATTTACACATCCATGAGACCCAAAGCCGTTCTTCCACCTGTTTCCGCCAAAAGCCGATTGCCATGTGGCATCGTGAAATCCATGACCTGCACTGGTAAATGGCATCCAATAAGAGACCGGAGCTCGATAGTCTGCACCAACTAACACCGATGGACTTTGCTTATGCATAATCTTAAAAGTTCCGGTAGGAGTATTCATGCCCGGGCGACCGGTCACAACATCGCTTTCAAGTACGATTACTCCGTTTTTAACAAAGATCATCTTTTGAGTGGACAGATTAACGTCAGCATATGTACCCGACGGACCGGTGTAAGAAGTGGCTACCAGACGCAACTCAAGAGCTCTTTTTGGACTTGATGTTACCTTAACAGCAATACCATTTTTGTTGCCGTCGTTGGAGGCAGAGAGATACATTCCGTTTGCGGCTTGCAGATGAATCCATCCATCTTTTTCAGCAGCAACGCCTTTCCACAACTGCCCTTTAGAACCGTTGTAATCCCAAAGCTGAACACCGGTATTGTTTTTGGTAGAAGATCCCTTAATATCCAAAACTCTATTTGAACGCACACATCTGATGGAATAATAACCATTGCCCTCAGACTGAATACGCCATTTTTGTGCACCGGTTGCATTGCGCTTCCAGACTTGAGCGTTTTTGCCGGAATTAACCGATTCTTTTGTGATCTGAATGGCATGTCCGGTTGGTGTTGTAAGAAGATACATTCCGCCTGTCAGCACTTCAGGCATTTGATATCTAAACACCTGTGTCTTGCTATTGGACGCTTTGGCAACCTTAATGTTGTAACCACTTTTGCCGCTCTTGACTATCGTCATATTTTTTTTGCTGGCCACATTGGTAAGGGTAAAGCCACCATAAACCCAATTGACAACCCATTTTTGGCTTTTCGTGAGGGTGCCCTTATTGCTGGACTTTTGGCAAACATTATTACCGCTGGCTGTCAGATAAAGACCGGAGTTTACCGAGACAAACGCATAGGTGTTCTCTGCAATACGCTCAACAACAAATTTTTGTCCCATGGTATTGTTGTTTTTCCAGGCTTGCACATTTGCTCCGCCTTTTAAACTTCCGCTCTCCACATCAACAACTTTGCTCTTTTGGGTATACGGAACCAGGTTGATCAAAGAATTGTCGACAAGTGGCTCGGCCTTAGTAGGCGTTATGGTAAAGCGCTCTGCTTTGTTAGCGCCCTTAGATTCTCCCAGCTCAAGCTTTGAACCGGATTTGCCTTTTGCACCGGCAACAGAGATAACCAGCCCGCTTCTTTTGGCTACAAATGTATACGACCCATTGCTGTTTTCTTTAATCGCCCAACGCTGGGAAGCTTTATTATTAGATTTCCATTGCACGATCGATGTACCGGCTACAATGTTGTTATCCGAGACAGTAAGATAAGAACCTGAGTTCACCGATCTGATAGAGTAAAAACCGTCACTATGACGAGTGATGTCAAATACCTGAGCGACAGTCTGGTTGGACTGCCAGATCTGCATCTGTACGCCGTTTGAAAAAGACCCCTCAGGCACATCAACTGCCATTTTCTTAGAAAGATTAGACGTGATCGTGTAACGACCGTTTTCTACTGTGCGAGTTGATTTGACTTCAGCTTGCAGAGGCAGCATCACAAATATCTGAGCTTTTGAACTTTTACGTTTATATATTTGAATATTTGTGCCGTTTGCATTTTTAGACCCCGCGACATCCAAGAAAAGTTTATCGGATAATGCGGAGGAGATACGGTACCCATCGTCTTCTTTAGCGAGTAACCATTTTTGAGAAAGTGAATTGTTGGCGGGATATTGACATACATCTGCACCTGATTTGGCTTGTGCGTTCTTTACGCCCAGCATCATGCCTGACTTGGAATTCTTGATGGTGTAGTAACCCTCAGAGTCTTTTTTAAACACAAACTGTTGTGCGGTGCTCATGTCTGATTCATTAATAACGGCAGAGGCACCACGCTTTTTACTGCCATCTGCGATCTCGATTACTCGAGAGTCAGAAAGCTTTGTGCGAATAATATACTTTCCGTTAGCCAGCTCGTTTGATTCTGCGCCGTTTGTTGCATCCTCGTCAGTCACTGTTTCTTCTGTTGCTTCATCGCCTGATGTGTTCTCATCGGTTGTTGTAGTGTCAGTTGCATCCTCTGTTGATCCATCAGTTGCCGACTCGCCGGTCGTGGACTCATCTGTAGCCGACTCATCAGTAGAAGACTCACCTGATGTTGATTCATCAGGTGTAGATTCGCTTTCTACACTAACTTGATCCTCGGCAAAAGCTAATAATCCCGAAGGAACAATTGTATATACCAGCAAACAAACTAGAAAAACAGAAAGAACCCTACGAACCATAATACCCACCATTCAAACAGTTGACGCTTTCTCCTAATGTCAAATCATTATAAAGCAAGACTACTGCGCTGAGTACAAGCAACAGTAGTCTTGAATACAAAGTGAATATATTAGTTTAGTTATCCAGCTTTTTTGATAGTCCAAATCTGTGATTTGCTGCTTGACTTTTTATTTACGTAAACATTGGTACCGCTGGAGTATTTGCTGCCGGCGGTATCAAGTGCTTTACCGCTGCTAGCTGCATATATCCTAAATTGTTTGGCGTTGATCTTTTCTATGTACCAGCGTTGCTCCAATACCTTCTTTGCATTATAAATCCTAACATTGGATTTATCTTTTGTTCCCGCTACGTTTAGAGCTTTCTTTGATCCAACGTTGAGAATCTTGTACATGCCGGTCTTCTTATCAAATGTAATTTTGAATCTTTGTGCGTTGGCTTTGGATTTGGCTGCTTTTGCAAGTTGGATATTGGCCTTGCTTTTCTTTGAGCCACCTCTGACGTACAACACTTGATTTGGCGCTTTGATCGCACCGATAGTGTATGTTCCCGAGCTGACTGCCTTTGATAGGTCTGCGCTTAAACTAAACTTCTGCTCGGCAGTAAGGTTCTTAACACCTAACTTGAGTGCGGTGCCGGACTTTTTAGAAGCATCCGGAATCTCAATGCAGTATTTGGTATTTGCTTTTGAGGTAATGACATAAGAACCATCCGGCTCCCTTTCTAAAAGCCACCTTTGAGCATTTGAGCTGCTTGACTTAGCCTGAATAATTGCAGCATTATTTTTTGCAACTCCGCCCTTAATAGCCAAGTATCTGTTGGAATTAGGGTTCTTGATCTTGTAATAACCGGCCTTGTTGTAGACCACCTGAAACACCTGACCTGCCATCCTGTTTTTGGTCTTGGACTCGATGACTGCACCGTTTTTTGTCGAGTTACCTTTAACGTTGATAAGCAAGGTGTTCTTCAATTTGGAGCTAATGTTAAAGAATCCTTGCGGTTGCTTGTATGTCTTTGCAACCTTTACAGCTTCATCTACGTCAAGGCGACCATGACCGTAGTAATCATCCCGACCTTTTTCCCCCAGGTCATCTGCGGTGCTGATTAAGATGTGCTTAACGTCTGCTACCGTGAGATTTGGATTAGCTGCCCACACTAAAGCGGCTGCTCCGGCAACTATCGGTGAAGCCATTGATGTTCCGCTAAGTGGACAATAAGGGTTGTTGATAATTGCCGGGTTCATAGTGCTTACAATATCTTTACTGGGGGCACAAATGTCTTTATATTGATTATGATCGCTGCCACCACCGGTTGATTCAACCCAATGATTGCTGTCCATGTCTATACCGGCAACACAAAGCACTTCATCCCAGTCTGCCGGGAAAGAAGTTTTTGAAACGTTGTCGTTGCCTCCTGCTGCAACGGTCAATATGCCCGCGGTTTCAGCTCTGACAATGGCGCTGTGCCACACATCATCATCCAGTAGGTTTGGGTTAACATACTCATAGGGGTATTCTAAGTAACCGCCCAGGCTCAAATTTACTACACGCAGATCACTAACTTTGCCTGATGTTTTTAGATTTATAACATAATTATAAGCAGTCACCAGTGTTTCAGAATCCGCATTTCCTTCATTGAAAACATTTACCGGTAGCACATTGGCATTATATGAGATGCCGGCTCCGCCCTTGCCATTGTTGGCAACTGCGCCAACGATACCTGAGACATGAGTGCCATGACTACTGCCGGTATCGCCATCACCTGAAGAGTCGATATAGCCGTTAGAGATCGACTGGGTGAGAAGCATGTCGGCGTGAGCATCATAAGCATATGAGCTGATGTTGTCGCGTAAGTCCTCGTGATTGATAGTGGCTCCTGTATCAAGTACTGCAACAGTGACGCTTTTTTCCGTTTTGGTAATATCCCAAGCTTGTTGGGCACCAACTACCGAAAGCCATTGCCACCAATCATCGCTATTGGTATTTAACATGGGGTCGTTTGTGGTAGCTAGAGATTTGTAGATGAAGTTTGGTTGAGCTGCTACAACACCGGGCGAGCTCTTAGCCTTGACGATAGCTTCTTTAACGCTGGTGCCTTCGGGTATCTGCTGCGACACGACAACATTACCATGCGTATCTTCCGCTAAAGTTTTTAAGCCGGAACTTGCACGTAGTTTGTATTTGGCAAAGCTACCGTCATACGTAACGATGATTTTATCATTCGCATATGGAAGTCCGCCGGTGTTTAGTGCCAAGGATGTTGCTTCCTCGATTGCTGCGGCTTTTTCTTCTTTTGGAGTATTTGTGCTTGGAGTTATGGGATCAAATGGTGTGTAAGTTATAGCGTCATCGGTGACAGTTGTTGCGTTTGTTGTAAGAAAGTCGGCTCCCACTGCCGCTTCTGTACTGCCATTACTTGGAGTCGCAGAATCTGCAAATGCAATTGGTGTTTGTGAGACCACCAAAGCAAGACTTAAAGCCAACGCTAAAAAAGGATACTTCTTTCTGGTTTTCATACTTCCCTCCAGCCTAAAAATTGTAACTTTCACTAGTATATGTCAAGAACACCAAAAAAATCTTGGTCATATATATGAAACATTGCTATAAAATATGCTATTTTGTATCTTATAAGTTGCATGATGGGGGGTTCAAAATTATGGGGGTCTATGAATGAAAATGAATAAAAACTCGCTAATTATGTATACTTTAGTATAAAGTATTGACTAAATGAGTTATTTTGCTATCGTTGTAACAATATGAATTCTTAAGGAGAAGATTTTCATGGAGTTAAAAAACGTTGCGGTTGTTGGCGCTGCAGGATTTGCCGGTGTCGAGGTAGCGCGACACATACTCGGGCATCCCGGATTTAAACTGGTCGCAGTAAGTTCTGATAGCGATAGCGGGAAATCGCTTAACGAATTATACCCTGCACTTATCGGCAAGACCGATCTTAAATTCATAGAGCACACGGCAGTTGAGTTCATCGACGGTCTTGACGCAGTGTTTTTAGCGGTTCCGCACACTGCGGCAATGAGCATGGCGCCAAAGTTTTTAGCTCGCGGCATAGCCGTATTTGATCTTAGTGCAGACTTTCGTTTAAAAGACGTTGCAGCATATGAAAAATGGTACGGCGTAAAACATGCCGCAGCTAATCTCTTAGACATTGCCATCTATGGCTTACCGGAGATCAATCGTGCTTTATTGCACAATAAGTATCTTGAGATGGCTCAAAACACAGCAGCAGGTTACCGAGTTGCTTATACAAAAAGCCCCATTCTTGTAGCCTGTCCGGGTTGTTATCCAACGGCAAGTATTTTGGCGGCAGCTCCGGCGCTGGTAGCAGACTATGTGACCAACGATCCGATCATTATCAATGCTATATCAGGTGTCTCCGGTGCCGGTAGATCGGCAAATCAGACCACGCATTATTGCTCGGCGGATGAAAACATTAACGCATACGGGGCAATGACACATCGTCATACTCCGGAGATCGAACAGCTGGTGGCATGGGAAGCAGGTAAAAAACTCCCGGTCATCTTTACTCCACATTTAGCCCCGGCAAAGCGCGGCTTGGTTTCTACCGTTGCGTTAAGGATTAAGGCCGGAATAAACGCATCAATGCTGTTTGCTTTATATAATGCGGCTTATGAGGGAGAAATGTTCGTTACACTTTTGCCTTATGGTCAGATGCCCAAGACATCAAGTGTTATAGGAACAAACTATGCTCAGCTTGGAATTGCCTTCGATGAGCAGTCCGGAGTGCTAATAGCCAGCTGCGCAATTGACAATTTAGGCAAGGGTGCGGCATCGCAAGCAATCCAGTGTGCAAATGTTGTGTTTGGCTTTGATGAAGCCTGTGGTCTGAGAACGATACCACAGATAGTTTGACGTATTTAGAGTATATGTAGAGGTAGTTTGATGAAGTTTGTGCTACATGGGGAGGATAAGTGTTAAATAACGTTGTCAGCTTAGAAGGTGGTTTGGGCAACATTAAGGGGCTTGGCTGTGTTGGAATATCTGCCGGATTTAGGCGAAATCCTCAAAGGAAAGACCTTGCTTTGATCGTTGCCAAAGAACCTTGTGTAACAGCCGGAGTCTTTACGCAAAATATCTTTTGCGCTGCACCGGTTATTTTGTCCAAAAAGCACCTTATGCAAGCTGACGGTAAGATAAAAGCAATTGTTATCAACTCCGGCAATGCAAACGCCAGCACCGGAGAGCCGGGTATGCAAACTGCGGTCGAGACCACAAAGATCACAGCCAAGCAGCTTGGTTGCTTACCTGAGCAAGTGCTTGTGGCCTCTACCGGCGTAATAGGCGCACCGTTATCAGCTGATGTATTTGCCGACGGGATTCCTCGTGCGATATCTGAGCTTGGTTCCTTTGACGGGCTTGCACAAGACGCGGGGCTAAGCGCTGCCGAAGCAATAATGACCACCGACACTCACCCCAAGCAAGCAGCACAAAAGTTTACGCTTGTGCAAAACGACGGAAGCGAGTACAAATACATCATTGGCGGCATGGTAAAAGGCTCGGGAATGATCCAGCCCAATATGGCAACTATGCTTGGCGTTGTGGCAACCGATGCGCCGTTGACAAAAGCAGCGGCAAACATCGCGCTAAAGGCAGCAGTTGATGTGACACTAAATAAAGTGACCGTGGATTCAGACACCAGTACTAACGATTGCGTGTTTTTTGTTTCTACAGGTGCCGGTGGCGGCGAGACAATAGATGTTGGCGATATGGCACTTGATGGTATCATCCAGGCTTTGACAATGGTTTGCGAGAATTTAGCCAGGCAGATCGCATTTGATGGAGAAGGTGCTACGCGCCTGATCACCGTTAATGTAGTGGGCGCTGCAAGCGAAACAGATGCCGATATGGCAGCCCGCGCCGTGGCAAACTCACCACTTGTAAAGACGGCTATTGCCGGGCACGATGCCAACTGGGGGCGTATTGCTATGGCAATTGGCAAGAGTGGTGCAAGCTTTAAGCAAGAAAACGTGAGTATCTCCATAATGGACATGCCGGTCTGCGAAAAAGGGTTGCCAATACCTTTTGATGAGGATGAGGCGCTGCGTCGCTTTGACGAGCAAACCGAGATCGTCATCAACATAGACCTGGGCGCAGGTAGTGCAAGTACGACCATTTGGAGCTGCGATTTGACGCATGGGTATATATCCATCAACGGTGACTACCGGAGTTAGAGCGATTATGAACGGCATCTTGACTTTCAACCACTTTGCAAGCTCGGACACGTACGAAGTACGCTTACCTCGCCTGCAAAGAAGTTTCAAGTCAATCTGCTCGCCCATAATCGCTCTAACAGATTTGATTATGAACGGCATCTTGACTTTCAACCACT
>DBCW01000143.1:8757-15534 GCA_002293265.1 Eggerthellales bacterium UBA948 | reverse complement strand
AAACTTGTTTTTACCGCAGGGAATTTATTTTCTTAGGTCTTACGCAGAATCTGATGACAGTTCTTGGGGTCAGACATATACCCTAAGAGTTACCAATGCACCATCAAGTGCAATTGAGACCGAGGCAAACGGCACCGAAAGCGATGCGGATCCCATCTCGTTAGGGAAATACTATACGGGGTCAACATATATTCCCGGCAGAGGCTCAGACTACGATTATTACCGCTTTTACATACCGCAAGCAGGAAAAGTCACAATCGACTTCTTGGGCACAACCGGCACCGATGGTGCATATATTGCCAGCCTGTACTTGTATAGTAACCAGATCGATTACAGCGCGTCATGGAATGTATATAGGACAGTTTCAGGAGCCGGAACTACAGCCTTAATAAATGCAGGTGCAAGAACGACAAACTTGTTTTTACCGCAGGGAACATATTTTCTAAGATCTTATGCAGAAGATGATGATAAATCTTGGGGTCAAACATATAGCTTAAGAGTGGCTCACGATGCAGGAAAATATGAAGTTGAAAACAATAACGCTCAAAACGCAAACAATCCATTAAGCCTTGCAACAACTTATGCTGCCAGCTTGTATCGTCCCGGCTGGTCAGACGATTACGATTACTATCGTTTCTATGTTCCACAGCCGTCATGGATGTCAATAGATTTTCGTTTTCCTGCTTCGTCTGCAGCTAACACACAAGCGGACGTATACCTTTATAATGCTGCAGGATATAGTTTGGAATGGTCTATTAAAGGTGTGGCGAGTAATGCGAAAATGTCCAGTTTGATGCAGTCCGGATCCAAGAAAATCTTAAAGTTGCAACATGGCATATACTATATGAGGGTTTACGGCGACGATGACTACATTTCTTGGGGCAAAGAATATAAGTTCATAGTTGCCACACACAATATTACGCACATAGATACACCTCAAAAAACAGTCAACTTAGCAAAAGGTAGGTCTATGACATTGCCGGTAATGTCATATTCGGGAAATAATCCGCTTTCGACATATCTTACCTGGAGCAGCACCGATACATATGTGGCAAGTGTAGATCAAAACGGAAAGGTGACAGCACGTAATCCCGGAAAAGCAATGATAATTGCTAAAGCAAAAAATGGGCGAATCTTAAATGTCACTGTAAAAGTTGTTAAAAAGAGTGTTGCCTTAAAGAGCGCAGTTATATCCGGACCTAGTGTCATGACGGTTGGATCACTAAAGAAGCTTACCATTAGGCTAAATCCTACCACCGCGACAGGACAAAACATAACTTTTAAATCTTCAAATAAAACAGGTTTAACGGTTGATAAAGCCGGTTTTGTGAAAGCGCTAAAAGCAGGTACCTACACAGTTACCATTAAGATAGGCACAAAGACATATACAAAGAACATAACAATCAGATAGACGACAGAAACTAAGTCATATGGTGGAATTTAATGAATATCATGCAGTAAAAAACATGATGATCATTATTCCATCATATGAGCCAACTTCTATGCTCTTTCAGGTTCTTGAAAGTTTGCATAACGAGTTATCCAGTGCGGATAACGTAGATATTAAAGCAAATTATTTAGTTGTGGATGATGGAAGTAGTCTAAATTATCAGCATATATTTAAGCAGGCCGAAGAAAAGTATGATTGTACAGTTTTACACCATGCGGCAAATCTGGGTAAAGGGCAAGCAATAAAGACTGCATTGAATCATTGCTTGAATCAACAGTATGACCTTTTTGGTGTTGTCACCGTCGATTCTGACGGACAGCATAAGGCAAGTGATGTAGTACGATGTATAAAACTGCTCATGGGGGGGGGCAGCAGATTTTTAGTTTTGGGGTGCCGCAGCTTTGATAATAAAAACGTACCATTAAAAAGTCGTCTTGGGAACAAACTAACCTGTCTTGTATTTTCCTATCTGTGTGGCGTATCGGTTTCTGATACTCAAACCGGACTCAGAGCAATGTCAATTGAGCTGGCAAAAACAATGCTTACAGTTACCGGAGATAGATTTGAATACGAAATGAACGTGCTTATAGAGTGTGGTAAAAAAAGAATTCCTATTAAAGAGCTATCGATTGAGACAATTTATTTGGAAGACAACAGCGGAACACATTTTCGTCCGATAATTGACTCTTTGCTTATATATAAGACATTTGTAAAATTCGCTTTCTCAGCTCTTTCATCTTTTGCTCTTGATATTATTTTGTTCTCAATTGTGTTATCAATAATCCAAGATACGGTTTTCAATCCAATTCTAGTTGCCACAGCAATGGCAAGAGTATTGTCAACTTTATACAACTTCATGGTTAACCGTAAGTATGTTTTTACAGTTAAGTACAAAGCATCAATTGTTTTTAAGTACTATACTTTAGCAATTTCACAGACGTTGTTGTCCGGACTTCTAACTTCATTTTTGTTTAATATGGTCTTACCTTTTGGTGTGACGGTTTCTAAAATACTCGTGGACACTCTGTTGTTTTTTCTCAGCTTTATTGTTCAACGCGAGTGGGTATTTATCAATAAGGATAGAAAACTATGATTACCGCCATCATGTCTTTACTATTATGCATTAGTTTAAGTGGTCTTTGTATCATTGCATGCACGAAGATAAGAATGAGAATTGAGTTTTCCCCGGTATTTGTTTTCTCAACAATTGTTTTGCTAATGTATCTTGCCTCTTTGTTAAATCTTATGGCAATTATGTCTTATGTAATTTTGATATCCGGAATTGCGACTTTTGGCTATTTTTGCTTGTTGCATAGTGGGAGACATGAGTTAAAAAAACTATTTGTGGGTAGCAATAAGCTAAGCTTAATACTGATATTTTTATTAGGAATATTTCTTTTCATTGTAATTCAGGGGAGACATCTGATTATGTATGATGATTTTTCTCACTGGGGAACAATCATCAAGGAAATGAGTCTAACAAATCGACTGCCTGACTCCTCATCCGAGATCATCATATTTCAGGCATATCCACCCGGAAGCGCCTTGTTTGTGTATTTTATCAATAAATTTATAGGCTTCACAGAGGGCAGAATGCTCTTTGCGCAAGCAATATTTATGCTGTCATGTCTTGCCTGTTTGTTTGCTTTCTGCGATTCACGGCAAGAGCAAGATATAAAGACTCGTAAGCTAAAAATGTTAATAACATCTGTAATTGTTTTATGTCTTTCGATCTATATGTTGGGTGGGCCTGTCTCAATATATACTTTGTCTGTAGATACATTATTATTGCTGCTGGCTGTGACAAGTCTTGTTGCTGTAATATATTATCGAGACGACATACTAAAATCTGCAATAATAATTGCCCCTATTTTATCTACGCTTGTTTTAGTGAAAAACTCAGGTATTTTCTTCTTCGTGGTTACAATATGTTTTTTTGCATATGCGGTCTTTACTACATTTAGAAAAGCGCGTTCAAGATTTAAGCATAGCAAGGAAATTGTTCCGATAAACCTTAAGAGTCTGGCAATAGCATCTGTTGCATTAGTTGTTCCGTTGTTTTGCATCATATTGTGGCAAATACATGTTGAGTTGGTATTTCCGGATGGAGGTGAGAGCAAGCACGCTCTAAGTGTAGAAAACTACAGTAATACTTTTGCAGCTAAGTCAGGTGAGGATATATCTAGTATTTCGCAAGTATTTTTGGAGCGAACCCTTAACCTGTACAACAATGCTCCTGTGAGAAATATTATTCTCTTAAATATATTGACTATAGTTGTGATTATCATTCAAAGAGTGACAAAGCAAAAATCACAAGTCCTTTTGGTTACTTTAATACTTGCAGACATAATCTTTGTCATTTATTGCATCGGTCTTTACTTTATGTATCTTGTGTCGATGCCTACCAGTGAATCAATGACACTTGCCGGGTACACACGTTACCTTAAGACAATCACTATGTATTTAGAATACTTGGTTGTTCTACAGCTGGTTCTTTTATTGCACAGCGCGAGCAGCTTAGACAAGATCATAATGTACTCAATCTCTTGCACTGTTTGTGTCATGCTGCTTATGGTCGGAGGCTCGGCTGAGGTAAAGAATGTTTTTATAAAATCCGAATCTTATGAGAACAGAGTATTAAGGCGACAGCAAGTTGTAAAGTCAATTACAGTGCGTGAGCAAAACGCTTCATATGCAATATACGCACCGAACAGTCAAAATGAGATCAGCTATTTATCCTGGATGCTAAAGTATTATATTTGGACAAATAAAATAACAGTAATAACCAATATAGAAAACAAAAGCAACGATGAGGTTTTGGCTCAAATTCAAAAATCAGATTATTTAGTTATTATTGATGAAGATGAGAGAATTATTGATTTCATAGAGGATTATGTTTCTAAAGAAAGCTACATGGGAACGTATTCTACAAGTGATCAGTTGGTCGCAAAATAGTGAGAACAATGCGTTTTGCAGGACAGAAGGTATCTAACAGCTTCCAAATTGTTGAAGAACATAATTGTTTCATTATTGAATAATGTAAAATGACTGCAATGCAAAATTTTATAGTTGCTAAGAGGTGGTTTATGAGCGATTTGTCCGACACCGGATATTCTTATCTTTCTCTTGGAGAGAACTGTTTGTCAGATGGGGTTTTAAAGCGACATGGCCTAAAGTCTTTTGCTACTCCATATTCTCATGGGCGATCCAATATTGAGTACATTCTTCAAATGGAAAGCGATGGATTTGCAAAACTCATTGATAACGAGTCAAACAGCTATGAGACTCAATACGGAAGTCCTGTGGTGCGATCCAAGTTCTATGCAAAAGCGATAAATAAATATGAGAAATCGTGCTCGAATGGATTTGAGTTCACTCACCACGATGTAATAGAAAACGAGCAGCATCGTGAAGCTTTTGCTCGTAGAATCGACAGATTGTTAAATATTGGCAAACAAGGAGGAGTATTCTTTCTTTACCATCATAGGTTTTGCAAAGATACTGACAACAAACTTTTAATAAAGAATTTAAATGATCTTCGAGATATCTATTCAAAAAGGGGTGCAAGAGCAGATGTGGCCATGTTTACCCAGCAAATTATCACAGATACTGCTGCTCGAAAACTTGAATATGAAGTGGTAGAAGGGATTCACGTCTTTACCTTTTTCACCGAAAAAGTATGGGGAGGAAACGATCCGGAGCTTCTGTGGGCTAGATGTGACGAAGATTTAATTACTCAAATGATTGATAAGATTAAGAGCATTTCCGGCTGGGTTGCTTCTGATTGAATATCATAGCCTCACTTGTTCCCATCATCTACGACTCGTTGAAAAGGTCGCGAGTGTAAACTTTGTCGGCCACATCAACCAAGTTTTCGTGCATCCTGTTTGCAACGATGATGTCGGAAGCATTTTTAAACTCTTCGAAATCGCGAATGACCCTTGAGTTAAAGAAATCGTCTTCCTTGAGATTAGGCTCATAGACAACAACTCTTATGCCCTTAGCTTTTATGCGCTTCATGATACCTTGGATAGAGGAGCTTCTAAAATTGTCAGAACCTTGCTTCATTACTAAGCGGTATATACCAACTGTTTTTGGGTTTTTGGCAAGCACCTGCTCGGCAATAAAATCCTTGCGTGTTCTATTTGAATCGACAATTGCAGCTATTAAGTTGTTGGGAACATCTAAGTAGTTGGCCAATAATTGTTTGGTGTCCTTTGGCAGACAGTAACCGCCATAGCCAAACGAAGGGTTGTTATAGTGTGAGCCAATACGCGGATCAAGGCATACCCCGCTTATTATGTTTTTTGTGCCAAGGTTGCGAGATTCTGCGTATGAGTCCAGCTCATTAAAGAAAGCTATTCGCATGGCTAAATAAGTGTTGGCAAACAACTTAACTGCTTCTGCTTCTGTCGAAGACATAACAAGAGCGTTTACACCATCATCATGTGAACACTCTTTTAAAAGCTCGGCAAACAACTTTGCTGATTTTGCGAGCTCATCATTTTGCTCCGGAGCTCCAACAATGATTCTGGATGGGTGCAAGGTATCATAAACAGCGCTTCCCTCGCGCAAGAATTCAGGAGAAAAAAGCAGTTTTGCCGCAGGATTAACTCCTCTTAATTGTTGAAAAAGGTTTGCGGTATAGCCAACGGGAACTGTTGATTTAATGACTATAGTAGCATTAGGTTCGTATTCGGACACACTTAATGCAACCGCATCAACAGAAGATGTATCAAAGAAACTTTTTTCTTCATCATAATTTGTTGGAGTGGCAATCACCACAAATGCTGCATCTTTCACAGCTTCCTTTAAATCAAGTGTGGCAGATATTTGCTTCTTGGGAGAGTTGAGGTAGTTATTAATATCCGGATCCTCGATGGGAGATACTCCGCCTAAGATTTTATCAATTCTGCCTTGGTCTATATCCACTACCCAAACGTCTTGGAATTGCGCCATTACTGCCGCAAGCGAAAGCCCAACATAACCCGCCCCGATGACTGCAACTTTTCTCCTTGATGCTGTTGTCATTAGACTCCCAATCGTATTGATCCTATTAGCCTGATTGCATAAGTGTAACAAAGATACACGTTATTTAATTGCAAAAAGATTGACAGCGCGAGAAAAGTAAGAAAGCGGTAGAGACGCCACCCTAACCGCTCTTTAAACCCTGCGTCGCCCGCCACCTGTTAACAACTACCGGGCTTTGCTGGTCTGTAAAGTATATCAAATCATTTAGCGTAATCATTTTTGCAAGCTAAACTAAATTTGACAGCTCTAGGCTATGTGTTATGCTTCACTGTAAAAGCGTGTAAAAGCGTGTAAAA
>DBCW01000143.1:0-8648 GCA_002293265.1 Eggerthellales bacterium UBA948 | reverse complement strand
AAAGCGTGTAAAAGCGTGTAAAAAAGTGAAAGGTGAGTGGTTATGGTTGAAAGATATACAAAAAACCCTTTTACTCCAACATTTGGAAGCATTCCCTTTCAATTTGCGGGACGCGAAAGAATAATCGACGACATACTCAACGGTCTGGATAATGCGCCCGGAGATCCAAATAGATCTACTCTCTTTATTGGAGCAAGAGGAACAGGTAAGACTGTTTTGCTTGCAAGAATTGCAGAAGAGGCGCTTTCGCTTGGTTGGTTAAGTGTAAATGTTTCAGCCAGAGAAGGGCTTCTTGAAGAGATCCTCGTACAAATAAAAGACAAAGCTGAAAGTTTCTTGGCTCCCGAGTATGTAAGCAAAATAACTAGTGTAAACATTGCTGGGTTTGGCGTTTCACGTGAGATTACAGAAGAACCAAAACGAACTTGGCGCTCTACGTTGACTTCTTTAGTAAAAGAGCTCAACGATCAAGATATAGGTCTGCTAATAACTGTTGATGAAACTGATCCAGGCTGTGATGCATTAAGTGATCTGGTAGATACCTACCAGCATTTAGTAAGAGAGCGCAGAAATGTAGCTTTAATTATGGCCGGGTTACCAAACAAGATATTACAACTTATGAAAGATGAAAAAGTTTCATTTATTAGAAGAGCTTTTATGCATCGCATGGACGCAGTACCAGCTGATAAGGTTGAGTATGCTCTTCGAAAAACGATTGAAATGTCAAATCGTTCAATTTCGCCATCGGCGCTTGAGTTGGCGGCAGAAAGAACAAAAGGATTTCCGTTCATGATTCAGCTTGTTGGTTACAACATGTGGAAGCAAAATCCGCACAATAAAAACATTTCTCTAAATGATGTTCAGCAGGGGATAGAGCTTGCAGAAAATGATATGCGAAGGATGATTTTTGATAGCACAATCAACGATCTGTCGAATAGAGATGTACAATTTCTGCTTACTCTTGCAAATATAGGCGAAGAATCTTCGACAGCCCAAGTCGCTCTAAAATGGCAAAAGGATGTAAATTATACGAGTAAGTATAGGAGGCGACTAATAGATCAAGGAGTAATTGGCGAGCGTCCGTTTGGCAAATTCGATTTTGATATACCCATGCTTCGAGAGTACCTACTTGAACGTTTTGCGTAAAACTTAGTTTTTATGACACCTCATTATTATTGGCGGTAAGTAGCAAAAATTTGGAGTTACCGCCAAGTATTAACCTTTGTTGCGAGGCAATCAGTGATTTAAGGAAGCTGCCATTTAACCAAAGGTTTAATAATATATAAGCTTACAAAGTTCACTCGCAATACTCAGAAAAAGTAATAAACTGTATAAGGTCAAATTAATCCTTGGAGAAAATAGGTATCAATGAGCAAAATGTTGGGGGCGTTTAAACAAAACTGGGCAACGCTTACGGCTTTATTGTTGACGTTTGTATTGTTGATTCCGGTGTTCATGTGCTGTTTCTATGTGGTGCCAACAGCTGATGATTTGCATAGATCCGGTGAGATGAAGGCTTTGCTGGCTAATAATGCTTCGGTAATTGATTACTTTGCTGATGTATTTGCTTTAGCAGCGAACTTGTATGCAACCATCCAAGGATCGTTTACGGTTGATGTTTTGATCTATCTCAACCCGGCAGCTTTTAGTTACAACCTCGNNGCTCCTGTTCCTGCAATAACCAGCCTTGTTCTTTTCTTGGTTGCCACATGGCTTTTAGCGTCATCAATCTCTAAGTACATCCTTAAGTCTGATTGGAGAGCCTCCATTTGGATTTGGGCGTTTTTTACTTTTCTCACAATACAGTTTGTATCTCCAAGTGAGAACTTCTTTTGGTATGCCGGGATAGTTGCTTATACCATTCCGTTCACGATGTGCTATTTCTCGGCAGCTATTTTAGTTAGGTTGTATTTTAACGAGTCCAAAAAGGTGCTTTTGATTGCTGTGGCTTCGGTGTTGTGCTTTTTAATTGGTGGCTCGCACTATCCTGTGGCTTTGTTTGCATCTTGCTCTATGGCTGCGCTGCTGGTCTGGTGTTTTGTTAAACGTAAAAAATTCTCACTGCTTATCTTGGCTCCGGTAATTACCGGTATTATTGCGCTCTTGCTAAACATTACCGCTCCGGGGAACTCAAATCGCCTCATATACTACACTCAGATGCAGCCTGTTAAAGCTATTTATAAGTCATTTGAATATGCTTTATTTGAGCTTGCAGACTGCATTTCTACTACTCCGTTGCTCTTCTTGTTTGTTCTTGCGGTTCCGTTTCTAATCTCCGTAATTCCAAAACTACCGTTCAAGTTTAAATATCCCGGCATAATGACCGTTTTTTCTGTTTGCCTATACGCAACAGCATTTACTCCCGGTTTTTATGCTACAGGAGGATATGGTGTTGTTCGTTATTTCACTTTAATAAGTTGGATGGCGGTTTGGTTTATCTCGATCATGCTTTTCTATTGGCTGGGCTGGGCTGTCAAAAAATATGACTTAGAGGTCTCCGGTGTAAAGAAAGCAAGGCTCGCCTTAATCTTAAGTGCATGTTTAGCCTTTGTTGTTCCGTTTAATGCACAGCCGGCAGGGCAACACCCAATTTTAAATATGACTTCAATTCTTGCTGCTGACGATTTAGTCTATGGCGAGGTGCGCGAGTATAATATTGGGGTCAAGGAGATGTTTGAGAAGATAGAGAGTTCTGACAGCAATACAGTAACTGTTTCGCCGGCATTATCGGACACAAGAACCATGTTGGAAATTCTGCTGGAAAATGATACCTGGCAAATTGAGGCCTTGTCTTACTATTTTGGAAAGACAGTTGTAGTGGACGAAAAAGCATAAAAGGAAGTAGGAACTAGGTAGATGAGCCCTGACATATCTATTGTAATACCAGCTCATAACGAAGAGTCTGTTGTTAACGCTCTTGCGTCTGCATTTAATGTGTTTCTTGCAAGCGTAGAATTTTCTGCACAGATTGTCTTTGTGGACGATGGGTCAACAGACAGTACTGTGGATGCGCTTTCTTCATGCAAAATAGATAAGGCAGATGTGAAAATTGTTAAGCTTTCGAGGAACTTTGGTGCACATGCAGCTATCAGAGCCGGCGTATTTCATGCTGATGCCGATCACATAGTCGTATATTCTATGGATATGCCGGAGCCAATCGAAGATATCGCCATCTTTTACCAAAAGCTTAAAGAGGGCAGTGAGATTGTTTATTCTGAAAGACTTGGTTACCGGGGAAGCTTGGGAAGTCGAATATTTGCTACATTAGTTAACAAATATATTCTGCCTAATTATCCGGCTAATGGACTTATTGGAGTAGCCTTTGGGCCAAAAGCAAAAAGAGAACTCAACACGAATGTCGAGAACAATTCTTCTTTTTTCTTTCATCTGTTTCAACTGGGATTCTCCAGAGCTTCTTTTGAAGTTGAGTACCAAGAGCGCTCTGCAGGGTCATCAAAGTGGACATTTAATAAAAAACTCAAGCTTTTGATTGATTGTTTTGTGATGTTTTCGTTTGCTCCGCTAAGACTAATCTCGGCAATTGGCTTTTTACTTGCCGCCTTTGGTTTTTTGTATGCCTTAGGGATACTGATCGCAAAAGTCTTTAATCTCTTGCAGTTTTCAGCCGGTTATCCAACACTAATAAGCGTTGTGCTAATCGGTTTTGGCATCACGCTACTTTCGCTTGGTATAATCTCCGAATACTTAGTTAGAACATTAGAGGCTTCGCGCAATAGACCAACTTTTATTGTCGATGAGATCTTGTAAAAAGCGACAAGTATAGGAGTGTTGATAGATGAGCAGACCTTTGATCTCTGACTCCAGCATGGAGTTGTTATCTCAATTAAAAGAGTTGCGTAGCGAGTTGGACGCGCATACCTTGGAGAATTATAAACGCATTAACCCTTTGGCAGAAAACCTATGCGACTGGAACGAAAAAGGGGAACGGTACGGTAAAGAGGGAACAACAATCTATGACTCTGCCACACTGATTGGCGACGTAGAAATTGGCGCTCATTGTTGGATTGGTCTTAATACTTTGCTCGATGGATCCGGCGGGCTTACTATTGGAGACTATGTTGTGGTGGCATCCGGCGTTCATATCTACAGTCACGACACCGTGAAGTGGGCATTAAGCGAAGGCAAACACGCTTACGAACATGCGCCTGTAACCATAGGGAACTGCGTTTTTGTTGGTGCGCAAAGTGTGATTGTGCGAGGAGTGACCATCGGCGAGCATTCTTTGATTTGTGCGAATTCAACCGTGCTAAAAGATGTTTTGCCGTACTCGATAGTTGCCGGAACCCCGGCAAAGGTTATCGGAGAAGTTGTAGTGTCCAACGATCAAGTAGAATTAAACTACTTTTCATAATTAACTTCCTAAAAGACAAAGTAAGGAGCGCTTAATGAGAGCAGAAATCAAAGGGGCAAATATACTGGTAACCGGTGGTGCGGGTTTTATTGGTAGTCACCTTGTAGATGAGCTGCAAAACCAGGGCGCGGCTAAGGTCTTTATAATCGACAACATGTTTCTTGGAAAAGAAGAAAATCTTGAGCAGGCGATATCTCAAGGGGCTGTGTTGTTTAAAGAAGATGCCGAGAATTATCCGCGTCTGGAAGCAATAATCGAGGATTACGGCATCGACATCGTGTTTAACTGTGCCACAAAAGCCCTAAACTACTCGTTTATCGATCCGCGTGATGCCTTTGTGACAAATGTGGAGGTTGTCGGCAACCTTTTAGAGATACAACGTCGAGGCAAGTTCAAAACGTTGTGCCACTTCTCGTCTTCTGAGGTATACGGAACCGCAGTTTACGAACCTATGGATGAGCAGCATCCCTATAACGCGACAACGACCTATGCCGGTGGCAAAGCGGCAGCCGATATGATGCTCAAGACTTACGTAAACATGTTTGATGTGGATGCCTTTATTGTTAGACCATTTAATAATTATGGGCCAAGGCAAAATTCTGAGCCGCCGCTTGCCGGCATTATCCCAATCACATGTAAAAAGATTCTGTCCGGGCAACAACCTGAGATTCATGGTACCGGTGAGCAGAGCCGCGACTTTATATATGTTTTAGACACGGTTGATGCGGTGCTCAAGCTTTATAAATTGGTAGAACCGGGGCATGAGGTTAACATCTCGGCTCAAGGAACAATCAGCATGAATTTAGTTGTAGAGCAGATATGCAAACTTTTGGATTACAAAGGCGAGATACTGAAAAAGCCGCGTCGTGGAGCGGATGTTGATTGCCATAACGCCACAAATGCACTGGTAAAAAGCTTGATAGATTTCAAGACTATCAGTTTTGAAGAAGGTCTTACCAAGACAGTGGACTGGTATGTGCAAAGGTTAAAGTTAATGTCGTCCTAAACAACGCGAAGGATCTTGTTTTTGTGAAATGAGGAAAAATGGATTCCCGCTTTCGCGGGAATGACAGGGGTGTTGCGGGAATGACAGGGGTGTTGCGGAAATGACAGAGTAGGAGTATGAATGCAGTTTATCGATCTTAAGACGCAATTTGAGCGAATTGAAAAAGACGTTTTAACAAGAGTTGAAGATGTTTTGCGGGGGCAAAAGTACATCATGGGGCCGGAAGTATCCGAACTCGAGCAAAGACTCGCTGAGTTTGCTGGCGTAAAACACGCATTGAGCTGCGCTAGCGGAACCGATGCTTTAGTTATACCTTTAATGGCTTACGAGCTCAAAGAGACCGATGCCGTATTTGTACCCGCCTTTACTTTCTTTGCTTCTGCCGAAAGCATAACTTTAGCCAAAGCCACGCCGGTCTTTGTAGACTGCGATCCTATCACCTTTAACATCTCAGCTGTGTCCTTAGAGTCAGCAATCGAAAAGGTTATCGCTGAGGGGAAACTCACTCCTAAAGGCATCATTACTGTTGACCTATTTGGTTGCCCTGCCGATTACGATGAAATAGATAGGGTAGCGAAAAAACACGACCTGTTTGTGCTCGAAGATGCTGCCCAAGGTTTTGGCGGAATCTATAAAGGCAAGCGCGCCGGAAGCTTTGGTGATGTTGCGGCCACATCCTTTTTCCCGGCCAAACCGTTAGGCGGTTATGGCGACGGTGGTGCGATCTTTACAAACGACGACAAACTTGCCGAGCTTTACAGGTCCATTAGAATACACGGCCAAGGCTCAGACAAGTACGACAACGTACGCATAGGCATAAACGGGCGCTTGGACACCCTGCAAGCAGCCATCCTGCTCTCCAAGTTAGATATATTTGAAGACGAGATTGAGGCACGTAACAAGGTTGCCGGTGTCTATTTTGATAGGCTGCACGATGTTATCCAGACACCAAGTATTCTAAAGGACTGCACCTCAGTCTGGGCGCAGTTTACTCTGGTAGCTAAAGACGAAGCCCAACGCGAGCAGATCATCGAAAGCCTCAAAGCCAAGGCAATTCCCTACGCGATATACTATCCAATACCAATTCATCTCTCCACTGCCTATAAAACTTTGGGCTATAAGCTTGGCGATCTGCCTGTGAGTGAATATCTCTCAAGCAGAGTGCTCTCGCTTCCAATGCACCCATACTTGAGTGTTGCCGAGATAGACACAATAACAGCCGCTGTAAGGTCAGCGGTTTCTTAATGAGGCATCGCAATCCTTACAATGATATTTACTCACCGAAAGGCATCAGATGATCCAATTAATCAAACCATACTTAGACTATCAGGAGCTGGAGCCTCAGTTCGCAAAAATAATTAACAGCGGCATGCTTACCAAAGGCGAATACTCAAAGCGCTTTCCGGAGATGCTAAAAAACTACACCGGTGCCGCCAGTGCATTCCTGACAACATCTGCAACGACTGCACTTACCATGTCGCTCAAACTTTTAGATGTAGGTCCCGGTGACGAGATTATAGTGTCAGACTTTTCGTTTCCGGCATCTTCAAACGTGATTGAAGATCTTGGCGCAACGCCGGTCTTTGCCGACGTATCTCTGGACACGTACAACATGACTTTGGATAGCGTAAAGGCGAACCTGTCAGAAAAAACAAAGGCAGTGATGTTTGTTGATGCCCTGGGTAACCCTTCCGGTCTCTTGGATATTGCTGAGTTTTGCAAAGAGCACAACTTGGTGCTAATAGAAGATGCTGCCTGTGCCATAGGCAGTCGTGTAGGCGAAACAAAGGTTGGAAACATCGCCGACCTAACCTGCTTTAGCTTTCACCCCAGAAAGCTTTTAACATGCGGAGAAGGTGGTGCGATAACTACGAACAACCCAAAATATGCAGAAGTCTTATCGTACAAGTTAAATCACGGTGCAAACGCAGACGGAGAATTTGTCTCGTTTGGTTACAACTACCGTATGCCGGAGCTCGCTTGTTGTTTGGGCTGTTCACAGCTTCCACGTATCGATGACATAGTTGTACAACGCCGAGCTCAGGCAAGGCAATACGCGGAGCTTTTGGAGCCACTGGGCTACATTGCACAAAGGGCTGATGATCTTACTTATCACAACATGCAAAGCGTGGTCTTTATGGTGCCCGAAGATGTTAGTCGAGATGGTTTGTGTAAATGGCTCGCTGAACAAGGAGTTGAAAGCACCATCGGAACATATTGCCTTAGTGCCACAGCCTACTACAAGGCAAAATACAACAATGTTCAGCCAAACGCTCTTTATCTTCAACGTAATACGATAACGCTTCCATGTTATGAGAACGTTTCTGTTGATGAGGTTTGTGAAAAGATCGCATCATATAGGGCATCTTAATAGGCTGACCTTTGATGAGCGAGAAAAGTCCTGACATGGAACCAAAGGCAAGTGGCGGTCAAGAAGACGCAGCAAAGTTAGCGACGGCTTCAAAAACTGTAAAGCCAAGGTCGTGGCTGCCTTTCTTGATGTTGCACGGGATTCTCCTGCTTTACTCTGTGGCCGGCATTCTCTCTAAAACTGCTTCAGGGTTTGATTTTATCTCGCTGCCGTTTTTTATAAGTTACGGTGGTGTGTTGCTTATCTTGCTTGTTTACGCCGTAATTTGGCAATGGGTGTTAAAGTCGCTGCCACTTTCGGTGGCTTACGCAAACAAAGGTATCACTATTGTATGGGGAATGATATGGGGGCATCTACTTTTTAATGAGACGATAAGCATCACCATGTTGATAGGCGCAGCGATAGTTTTTGCAGGCGTTGTTTTGGTGGTGACTGACAGTGGCAAATGAGCTTATGTTCACATTAATTTTTGTGGGATCAGTGCTGGTGAACTCTGTGTCGCAACTGATGCTTAAAAAGAGTGCCATGAAAGAATATCCAACGGTAATTGCCGGTTACTTAAACCCGACGGTGATAACAGCCTATCTGCTCTTCTTTTGCTCCACACTANNGGTTATTTGAACCCCACGGTAATAACGGCATATTTGCTCTTCTTTTGCTCCACACTGATAACTATTATTGCCTTTAAATACGTTGCTCTTTCAATGGGTCCGGTTTTAGAAACTTTAGGTTTTGTTTTTGTGGCAATCCTCAGTTATCTGGTTTTAAAAGAGCGTGTTTCCAAACGAGTTTTTATAGGCATGCTATTAATTGTAGCCGGTGTCTTTATCGCCGCACTATAATGGATGTTTGAGTATTTCTTGGTATTCCTGTGTCATATTGTCACTCCCGCTCTACTC
>DBCW01000173.1 GCA_002293265.1 Eggerthellales bacterium UBA948 | reverse complement strand
TTTCATATGTTTTACGCTGTTAAACGTTAGAAAGAAATGGTACTACGGTTTTATTGATATTCAAGGAAATTATCTCATTACTGTCAGTTTTTAAGAAGATACTTATCTACATTTTATTAAAAAATGACAACATCTGCTGATTGTTATGCAATCGCTCGACTATATCCTTTGGCTGCGCTGTGCTGTGCTCAAGATGGCAAGGGCGTGTCGCTTTTATCACTTCCAGGGCATCGGCATTAATGTAGTCGAACTGCTTTGGGTATCGCTGTTTTGTTTCTTCTAAAAGTGCAACGAGTCTGGGATCTTTTTCTATAGCCAAAACACTTGCGCCTTTGAGCAGCATTGCTTCTGTCAGTGTGCCTATACCCGGACCGATTTCTAATACCTGCTCGCCCTCGTTCAGCTCGGCTATTCTGAGTATACGACCCACTACACCATCATCTATCAGGAAGTGTTGTCCAAGCGACTTTTTGGTGTTTAAATCCCATTCAGCAAGCCTGCTTATAGTCGCTTTTGGTGATGCATAAGGAGAGTTGACTGTCATTTACGCTTCCGTGCTTGGTTTTGGCTGCGACGGTTCTTTATCACTAATGCTTACAACTTCTGCCGACACATCTGCTGCAGGTATGTTTGAGTTGACCACGAGCTCCATGACGCTTGGTTTTTCTGTCTCACCGGTGCCTGTCGCACTGGCACCTACCTCGCCGGCGCTCGCATCACCGGCACCTGTCTCAACGGCGCTCGCATCACCGGTGCTTACCACACTGGCGCTCGCATCACCGGCACCTGCCTCGCAGATGACTTCTTCATTATTCGTCTCAGTATCGTTTGGCTCAAGCCCTGCCTTTGCCTCTGCCTCATCATCATCAACCACAGTACGTGGTGTTTGCGATATCAGCTCGTTATATTTTTGATCGATCTCGGCTTGTATAGTGTTTTTGAACTCAAGTGACGATGCGCGCCAGTAGGCTTTTTGCTCGGTGTCGTCGATAGCAATTTCAACATCTCTGGCCGCCGCAAGATCAGCGCTGCTGATCGTTCTTCTGAGTACCGCCGAAGATGTGTCAGCTCTTTCGTCTGCTCCTTCGGGTAGAACATGCTCGCTTTTATCACCAACTTTTTTAAGGTCTTCAAGCTCGGCTTGGACTTGCTCCAGTTGATCTGCCAACTCATTGGCCTTTTTCTTTTTGACAACAAAGCGAGCAAAAGCACTGCCTGAATCTATTGCGCGCTGCGTGAAGTCGCGCTGCTCTGTTACCTGGCGTTTTAGCTGTGCTATCTGTGCATAGCTCAAGTTTGCTGCCTCTTCTTCTGTAGGCATTTTGGGCATGTCGCGTGGGTCTTTAAAGCCGATAAAGTTGTTGACTTTTTCCAAGTTGAATCCGGCTACCGCCATTGCGGATTTTGTTGATCCGGATAGCGGATCATAACCGTGAACATCTCCGCCGCCGCCAACAACAAATAATTGAACCGGACGCTTGGTTTTTGGAGCCATGCCCAGTAGGTAGCGCTGCGCCCAATACGGCTGCATGCGGTCGTAAAGCGCCTTTAGCTGAGCCGAAGGGCCGGCAAAGTATACCGGAGCCACGATGGCNNGATGGCTACCGCATCCACTCTCTCCAATACTGCCTTAAGCTCCAGATAATCGTCGATAAAGTGTCCGTCGTAAGTTTTATTGGCGTACACACAGTTGCCGGTGGTATTGCAACCTCCGCATCCGATGCAAGGGTTTATGCGCTTTTTGGACAGCAAAAAAGTCTGCGTTTTAGCGCCGGCTTTTTTTGCTCCTTGCTCGAGCAACTCAATCAACGCCACGCAAGTGCGAGACCTGGGAGATCCGGAAATTAAAAGAATATCCGGACGTACATCATCGACCATTTTTACCTCTCCCCTGCTGAAATTTCTTTTGCTTTTGCCAGTAACAACTTAATTGCTTTTTCATTATCTTGCCAAAAAGTCGTGTCGCGGTCAAAGAAATTTCGGGCATTCTCAAAAAACCTTGTTAATAAACTTGCCGAATCGTGTCCTGTAGCTTGCAGTATCTCGGCCAGTTTTTCAGCAACAAATATTGTGTGAGCCGGCCCACATACCGTGCCGCGAACCGGTACAGGTGCCATGAAAGGGGCATCGGTCTCGGTCTGAATCCTAGTGACCGGCGTGCGCTTAGCTGCCTCTCTGAGATCATCAGATTTTTTAAAAGTCAGCGGACCGCCAAAGGCCACATGGCATCCCAGATCCAAAAAAGGTTTTAGCGTTTCGTAGTCCAAGTTAAAGCAATGCAAAAGCGTGCCGGCCGTGGGCATTCCCTCTTCACCGAGAATACGCAAGCCATCTTCGTGCGCTTCACGCAAATGCAGCGACACCGGAAACATCATTTCGTTTGCCAAATAAAGCTGGCGCTTAAAAACTTCGCGCTNNCCAGGCCAATCTCGCCAATCGCCGAAGTACGAGGGTTTGCGGCTTTCTTTATCAACAGCAGCTCAACATCTTTGTTGTATTGGCTGGCATTGTGTGGATGACAGCCAATTATCAGCCTGACGATGGGTACCGGCACATGCATGTGCCATTCGTCCAACAGCTCTCTGGCTCGGCTTTCCCACTCACCAATGTTTCTGTATGTGTAACTTGGATCTTCTGTGGGATCTGTTACGCTGACGATGAAATCCACACCGTGAGCCGCTGCCTTAGCCAACGCTAATGTAGGGTGGTGGAGCATGTCCAGGTGCGCGTGCGTATCTGCCACCGGCGCGTTAAGCTTTGGAGCAGCGACCTCTCTGTCTTTGGAGTCGCGAAAGATATGATCCCAAAAGACCTTCTGTTCACTTTTTTGGTTAGCAACATCACTTGCAGCGTCAGCTGTTGTGCGCATTATTTAGATCTCTTCCTCTTTAAGCCTTGGGAATAATGGGTCGCCTATCTCGACCTTGTTTCCCGCAGGTAAAGCTCCCCATTCTAAATTGTCTTTAAGCTCATCCACAGCAAATACATCGCCAAGACCTAAGCGTCGCCAAACCTCTTTGGAGCTGATTGGCATAGCCGGTGCGTAAAGCAGAGCCATGATGCGAATAGCCTCTAAGATGTTGTAGGTGACAAACGCCAGACGGTCGTTTGCGGTTGGTGCATCTGCCGCGTTGAGGTTGGTGCCGTCTGCTGCGGCTTGCTCGGCTTCTACGGCTGCCGCTTTGGCAAGGTTCCACGGAGCGGACTTTTCAACGTAGAGATTTGCACGGTCGCAAAGTACCATTACCTCTTCAAGTGCGCCTGAGTAATTTATGTCGTTCATGGCCTTTGCGTAGCGCTCGTGCAGCCCTTGCACGATCTCGGCCAAGGGGTTACCCATCTCGGCTGTAAGCTTGGCGGTGGTCTGAGGCCAAATGTCCGGAACGATGCCGTCAAAGTACTTGTTGGTCATATTAAACGCTCTGGAGCAAAGATTACCCCAGCTATTTGCCAAGTCGGCGTTGTAAACTTGCAGCATGCGCTCTAGCGATATAGAGCCATCGGCACCAAATTGCACGTCTTTTAAGAAGTAGTATCTGTAGCCGTCCACGCTAAATACTCGGCTTAGCTCCTCGGGAGACATGGCGTTGCCTTTAGACTTGCTCATCTTCTCGCCTTTGGTGAGCAAAAAGCCGTGCGCAAACACCTTTCTTGGCGGCTCAATGTCGGCGGCCATAAGCATTGCCGGCCAGATTACGCAGTGAAAACGGATGATGTCCTTGCCTACAAAATGCACCTGACAAGGCCAGCGCTTTTTAAACTCCTCTTGCTGCTTTGGGTCATCGGAGCCGTATCCGATAGCCGAGATGTAGTTGATGAGCGCGTCTACCCATACGTAGCTTACGTGGTTGGGTGCAAAGGGAATGTGCACGCCCCAATCAAACGTGGTGCGCGACACTGAGAGGTCTTTGAGTCCACTTTTTACAAAGCTTACTACCTCGTTTCGTCTAATTTCCGGGCAAATGAAGTCCGGATTTTCCTCGTAATATGCGAGAAGTTTGTCTTGAAATGCCGAGAGTTTAAAGAACAGGTTCTCCTCCTCCACAAGTGTTAGAGGCCTGCCGCAGTCCGGACAGAGTTTTGTGCCGTCTTCGGCTTCGTGCGGTTTACCTTCTGCGGCTGCCTTCTCGGCAAAATCTGTTAGCTGTTCGTCGGTAAAAAAAGTTTCATCCGGCACACAATATAGACCCTTGTAGTTGTCTTGATAAATGTAGCCATTGTCATTCATTTTTGTGAATATCTGCTGCACACACTTGATATGTCGCTCTTCGGTGGTGCGAATGAAATCGTCATTTGTGATCTCTAAGAGCTTCCATGTCTCGAGAAATTTCGGTGCAATGCCATCAACCCATTGTTGAGGGGTTACATCTGCCTGCTCGGCAGCTTGCGCGACTTTTTGACCGTGCTCGTCGAGACCGGTGAGAAACCAGGTGTCTTTGCCGTCCATTCGCTGAAAACGAGCCAAGGTGTCGGCAGCGATAGTTGTGTAAGCAGTTCCAAGATGCGGCACACCGTTAACGTAGTAGATAGGCGTGGTTAAGTAGTACGACGGTTTTGTAGTTGTTTCGTCCATGGTCCGGTTTTGTCCCTTCGACGGCTGATGTTTGTGTATACGAATTGTACCAGTTGATGTTTAAGTATGGTGCAAAGTAGGTTGTCATTCTGAGCAGAAAGCTAAGCCTGTAATCGAAGAATCTGACCGTGTGCTTCATGGTCTACATCGGTTGTCGTTTAAATTGGCACTTCCTTAGATCCTTTGATTGCACTTCGCTTAACTCAAGATGACATTCGGTGCAAATGCTGTTGCAAGGTTTCTAGTAGATCGTTGAGGTCTATGGGTTTGCCAACATGATCGTTCATTCCGCTTTCCAGGCACTTGGCAATGTCTTCAGAAAACACATTTGCCGTCATCGCAATTATAGGCACGTTTTTTGCCCACTCATCCGGCATTTCCCTGATCTTTCTTGTGGCAGTATGGCCATCCATATACGGCATTTGAATGTCCATGAGTATCAGGTCATATTTGCCCATATTAGTTGCAATTTTATCCACCGCCTCCAAGCCGTTTTCAGCCACCTCAATGTTTAACTCATACGGCTCAAGCAGCGCTATGACGATCTCTGAGTTGACCGGCATGTCTTCTACCAGCAGCACCCTTGCTCCGGAAATATCTAGTTTATCTGACACAGAAGTAAGCGCCTGTGCGCCTTTGACGTTGCATTCCTCGCCTTTTGTATAATTAGCTGTAAAACTAAATGTTGAACCCGCGCCAAGCTCTGACTCAACCGATATCTCGCCGCCCATAAGGCCAACGATACTTTTGCATATCGAAAGCCCCAGACCGGTACCACCATATTTACGAGAAGTTGAACTGTCGGCCTGCATAAAGGAATCAAACAACTTTTCTTGCTGCTCGGCGCTTATGCCGANNGCCTGCTCAAAGGCGTTGAACAGGCGGGTTTGCTGCTCGGCGCTTATGCCGATGCCGGTATCACGCACGCTGATCTTGATGGTGTAAGTGCTGGCTGTGGAGCTAATGCATGATGCTTCCAGCCAGATACTGCCACCTTTTTGAGTAAATTTTATTGCGTTGCTCAACAGGTTTGCGACCACTTGACCCAACCTATGATCATCGCCGTAAACGACCATTGGAATGCTGGGGTCAACATCTACGGCAAGTGTCTGCCCTTTCTTCTCGCACCAAAAGCCAACAACATTTACTACACGCTCAATCATTTCCTCAAAGCGAAAACAAACGTTGTTTAGCTCCAACTTGTTGGCTTCAATCTTTGACATATCCAAGATATCGTTGATAACGGCAAGCAGATGCTGCGATGCATTAGCTATCTTTTTGAATGAATCGTCTTTTTTCTCAATGTTTTTTGCATTGCCACCAATTGTGGACATGCCGATTATGGTGTTTAGTGGCGTGCGTATCTCATGGCTCATGTTGGAGAGGAACTGGCTTTTTGCTTGGCTGGCTTTGATTGCCGCTTCCAGAGCCTCGTTGCGCTCGATGTCGATGTTGTTCCTGGTTATAGCGCCGGAAAGCACGCTGCTAAACATGCCAACAAGATTTGTGTCGCTAGCACTCCATTCGCGCGGTCCTAAGCAATCTTCAACAAAAACCAGACCCCAAAGCTCATTTTCTACATATACACAGCTCCAGATAAAGGCTTTGATCTCGGGGCTGAGTGTGAGTGCACTTTTCCACTTGGTATCTTTATGCACATTGTTGCATAGCAAAGTTGGGGCAAAGTCTTCTACGGGCATTTTTTTCGGGAAGTTATGGTTGTCTGCCTGGTCGAGAATGTCTCGATTAAAGTCTTTGTTCCAGCGCTCCTCGGCAAACCAAACGTGTTCTAAGATGCAGTGCTTTCCGGGACGTTCAAACCTTGCCACCAAAACACGATGTGCTCCAAGAAAGGTTCCCATTTTATGCAAGGCATCGGCGATGAGATCATCGGCAGAATCGCTGGCTAATAAGCTTTGGGATATATCAAGCATGATGCTTTGTTGTATCAGTCGTTGTTTTATTTGCTCTTCGCTGCGCGTGCGCTCTATTGCGCTGGCGATCATCAACGATCCGGATTTGATCAGTCGTACCTGGTCATCGTCAAATTTACGTTCTTTACTCAGGTCATCAAAGCTTAAAAATCCCCAAAGACGACCGTGGACGATCGTTGGTATCACCAATATAGACTTGATCTGATACGGTCCCAGGCGTTCTTGTTCGTTTGCGTCCAGTTCTTTGAATGAACCATTGATTATGAACCCCTGACTAAAACGATCCAGCCAGGTAGGCACAGTGATCTTATAGGAGAAGTATTCGTTATCCGACACTGCATTTGCTGCGGGGCAAAATGCGGAAGTCCAGCTGTACTCTTGTCTGTAGACGAGATCGCCGTCGATGAAATCGTTTCGCCAAACGTTTACGCGATCTACGTTTAAAGCAAAGGCCAGGGATTCCAACGCAGGTTTGATTGATTCATTTAAGTTGGATGAGTCGGTTGCCAGCATCAGTTCGGCCACGTTGTTGATGATACCAAGCAGCATCTCGTGCTGATTGAGTGTGTCTGAGGTAAAGATCGCTTTATCATCAAACATTGTATATCTACCTATCCCGAAACCTTGCGTTTGCATTTTTTTGACGACAATGCTGCTGTGTTGCGGCAGTCAAATTGCGAGTGGCGAATGGTAATGCTATGCACTATTATAAATATAACTGCGCTGTTTGTGCTATTTTCTATTGTATATCAAGTTGGTTATGCGATATGGGTTTACGGTGAGTTTTTGAATGAGGTTTTAATTGAGTGCGGCATTTGCAGTTTCTGCGATCTTTGCCGTTGCGTATTGCCAGCCTATACGTTCCTGTTCTAATCTTAACGCAGTGTCTCCTGTAAGCAAAACACGTAATGTTTCTTGCTCTTCTTTTGTGAGACGATCAAATGTGCCTGTGTTGGGTTTTTCTTCTACAACACAAAGCTCTCGATGCTTAGCAAGCGTCTCTTGATCCATCATCATTGATGTGACGTTATCGTGATGATGACGCAGCTGGTTGAGTATTGCAAAACCGTTGCTGTCCAGATCGCCCCAGTAGATTATCGGTACATTCTCAAGCCACTCGATCTCTGCAAGTGCGCTTACTGCGTAACCGCTACCGTGAATTGCAATTGACCGGGCGACTTGGGGAAACGAGAGAACCGATACGAGATTCTCGCAAATAAAGACCAACTTGGGCAGTTTTGATAGCTTGCTTAGCTCTTTGGGTGAGAGTGTGAGATCTTCTATTTCTGATGGCGCTATGTTTTGATCAAGGATTTTTACTCTGAACTGCTTAGGTGCTTTTAGAAATGGAAAACCATGTTTGCCGGTCATTGCGCTGTATGGGGGCTCAAGAATGCCTCGGTGTTGCTCCAACCATTTGCTGTCGATCCCGCGTATGGGAAGTTGGCGCACGTAAACATGGGTGTTTGGGTTTTTGATAAGCCAGTCCAGCACTTGAAGATAGATGTTCCAGTTTGCCTCGCTTAGCACGCTGATCTTTGTGATGATTTTAGCTATTGCGCCGGCGATGTTGGCGCTTATGTTTGTGTTGGCGCCTTGACTTTCGTTATGCCGGTCAGAAACACAATGCTGTGAGCACCAATCCTTTACCCAGCATTCAGCTATCTTTAGGCTGCGCTCTTTTATGCAATTCCACTCGGTTTGACGCGAAATAAATGCGGCAATTTCTTCCGGTGATGACAAGGTTAATCTGGTGGGAATGTTTTGCCTGCCGACACTTTTCCACTCCACAGTTTTCCAAGCGACGTTATTGGAGTGTTTGTTGGTTCGCCACCCCTGAACCCACTTGCGAGCTTTTGCGCTGTCACTAAGAACCGCTTGTTCTGTGGGTGGATGTAGGGGAAGTGAGAACTCAACCGGTGCATCTTCCTTGGTCGCTAATTCTAAAGCTTGCTTGACCAAATCGGCAATCCAATTTCTGTAGTGCCTTTCAAAGTGTTGCGCGGCCTTTTGCTTGGCCTCATCCACAGAAATCATGTTAACTCACGACCTCGTTTTCTTGCGATGCGACAGGCTTGCTTTTAACTCCTGAATCACTTTCTTCATCGATAGAAACGATTTGCAACAACGAATGCTTTGACTCCTCGCAGTGTACCGCAGCGATCTCACCTATATATGGTTCCAGTGTGCGCAACAGCTTTAGTGGCGTGGCCAGTACCATGTGAAAACCAAAAGCGTGGAAGATGTTCATCGCCGTGGCTGCAAAGCTGTAGTCAGCTTTGTCAAAGGCCTCGTCGAGAATGACTGTACCGTAGCTGGGAAATTGCTGCTCCTCGTCGGCCAGCTGATATCTGAGCGCAGCGGCTAAACAAAAGATTACCAACTTCTGCTTTTGCCCACCCGAAAGCCCGGCATCCGAGCTATGTACACCTTGCACGTTGCCCGAAACATCAAGTTCTTTGGCAATGAAGCTGACGTGCTGCCTGGTATCTAAACATGATTGCCGCCACATCCTATCGGCATATTCACCGGATTTTAGGCGGTCGATAATCTTTGAGATACGTTTGTAGCGCAACTCGGCTGTGGTGATATCATCTTCATTCCACGTTCCTTCAGCTATTGTTTGGAGCTCGTCCAAAAAATCTTCGGCCTGCTTGCCGCGATTGCCCTTTACATCAATCTGAAGAAATATGCCGGCGTTATACTCAGAGCGGTTAAGCGATAAGTTGACCGGGTAGAGCTTCTCTCTTACTTCCTTAAGTGCACGCCTGATGGTAGACGCGATAACCGTTATCTGGTCTTGACTAAAGTTGTGCAGCACTTCAAGAAACTTTTGCTCAAACTCCGGTAGTCCTGTAGCTTTTATCTGCCTATATATTGCAAGGTAAGCTTCCTTGTCAACAAAATCTTCGCTTAGGTCTGCGGCTCTGATAGACCACGTTTGTTTGTAGTCATGCATAATTCGCTCGGCGGCTGACTGAGCAACTTGCATCGCCTCACCGGCACGTTTTTCATCATCGTTAATAGCGCTTTGTACGTGGCGGGCAGTCTCATTGATGGTCTCAGTGTTTTCTTGGTAACTCTTGTTTTGCTTTTTAAATAACTTGAGCAATGCTTGCTGGTCATCAGCTGATATCTGCATAGCTTCTTTAAGGCGCTGAGCAAAGTGAGTGATCTTTTCTTCGATATCTGCAAGTGTGATCTGTATCTGCTGCCGGGCTACTTGAGCGCCCAGATAAGCCTCATCAGCAAGATCCTTGCGCTTTTCAGCCTCATCGCGCAGCTCGCGTGCTTGATCCATCTTTTTATCAGTCTTTTTGAGCTTTTCGTGATAAGCGCGAGCAGAGTCAAGCTCCTCATTGGCGCTTAATATGTCGTAGCTCTTCCACTGCGCCCCATCCAGCATAGTTGCCAAACGTTCTAAGTCGTGGGCTTTGCGAGAGCGCTCGCCAATGGCGGTGGCAATTGCGTTAGCTTTGTCCATCTCACGTTGATTGTCTTGCGCATTTTTAATAAGTTGATCAATCTTATCGTCGTTGTTTATTCCCAACACCCAGCGCGTGCGATCGTTTATCGGATGGCGGTCGTCTTTTATGTGTCGGTTGTTCTTCTTGATCTGCCCGGCAATGGTGATTGCATGCGTATGACCTTTAAGCTCAGAAGACGACTCTACACAAGCGTAGTTGTAACGCTCGCGTAGAAAGGCATTTATCCAGTTGGAGTATTCCGGGTGCTTTTTATGCTGAGCAACCATTAGCTTCCTTGTCACAGATTGCTCGGATAAAGTACGCTGCGGTACCTCAACTTGTGAGGGAACCGAGTCGTATTCAAAGCGTAAGCCTAGATGGGTCTCGTCAACATAGGCAGCCACGGCTTTGACATAGCGTTGTGCGACCAACATTGTTTTTGCCTGCTGCCCTAAAAGTCGCTCGATGGCACCTTGCCAGGCTTGATATTGCGGCTTAACTTCCAAAAGCTCGCCAACAAAGGGTAAGTCTTCCATAGAGGCACCGATATGCCTAGCGATGTCTACGCGTACCTGGTGAAGCGCTGAGGGTATATTGGTCTGTTGACTGCGCAAGTGACGAAGCTCGCTATTAATTGCTTCGCCCTCTTTCTTGAGCTTATCCACATTTCCGTATTGTGCATAATCCTCGGCTTTGTTTGCCGCCTCAACAGCCTCAGCTTCTTTTGCCTGATCTTGAACTGTTTGACAAAGTTCACTCCAGCCTGCCAAGGACTGAGGAACGCTATTTATATTGGCGCACGCGAGGTCTTTAGTGAGCTTACTGCGGTTTTGCTCCACCAGGCGTACTTGTTGTTCCTGGTTTAGTACTTGCATGTTTGCGTTGTCCAAGGCAAAGCCACCAAGATTTGTTAGGCTTGCCTCAGCCAATGTTAGTTCGCTTTTTGCTTGGTCGTACTCGCTTTTTGTTCTTTGTATCTCCTCGGCTGCACGGCTTGCCTCACGGAGTTTTATCTGCTTTTGGCTTTGTAGATTTTCCATAATCAGCTGATTGGTAAAACTGTCTAAAGCTCCGGCTAAGCGAATAGCGCGTATTTGCGCATCAAGTGCTTTTTTGTAGTCATCGTCCAGCTGCACCAACGGCTCAAGGTGTTGCATTTGCTGGCGCTGCTCAACTACTCCCCTATAGGCTTGCGACAAAGCCGAGAACTGCTCCACCGCTTCTTGCGCCTGTGTAAATGTTTGTGGTTCATCCAACATGAACTTGCGAAACAGGTCGTCTAAAGAGCCAAAGTTCTTAGCTGCTTGAGTCTTGTGTAGCAGCTCAAGTGTTTTTATCTTGCCGCCGATACCCATCAGGCGACAGAAGGTATGCGCAAATGATGCATAGTCCGGATAGGCGTTTATGGAGTCTTTGTAATCTTTCTTCAGCTTTGAGACCTCAATGCCATTTAGCGCATATTTCTCAAAGTCTTTAAGCGTATGGTTTCCTCTCACCACCGCATAAATCTCTTTCAAGCCCTCGCGATTGGTACTGCCGGCTTTGAGATTGAATAAAACGAGAAGATTGATAGGTTCGTGAGCTTTGCTGGCCTGAGTGCTGGATGTTCCGGTTNNAAGCAAAATGCCGCTCCACGTGGCTGCCGGATACCGCAAGTAGCTGTTTGCAACCTCGCCTGTGTCGTCTGTCTCGTGCCGCCATGCTCCACGAATGTAACTATAGATGGTGCGGTCGTCGCCTTTGGTTGCAACGCTACGCGCCGCAGCGTTAAGCTGCCTTTTACCGGGAGGCGTCAAGACCGTAGTTATCGCATCGAGCAAAGTTGATTTTCCCGAGCCGGACGGACCGGTAATCAGTAGACCGCGCCTTGATACCGGAAGTACCTGATGCCCGCTAAATGTTCCCCAGTTCACTACCTCAACTCGTGTCAGTCGCCATTGCCCGGGGTGTACTACACTGCTCGTTGCCTCCGCGTCGGTTAGCCAAGGAGATTGCATGTCCATTGGGATAGTTTTCACTGCCGGTCTCTCTCTCCGCTTTGGTCGTTGGTAGACTCCGGAGCGCTTGAACCTTCATCGTCTTTGGGGTCTTTGGGGTCTTTGGGGTCTTCGGAGTCTTTGGGGTCTTCAGATTCGTCTGATTGTGGCTCGTTAAGCTCATCTAACTCATCAAGTTCATCGGCCTCGTACTCATCGCTACGATTCGGATCTTTTTTGTACTCTTCAAGCAAATTCTCAAACTCTTTGTTTATGGCTTTAACTTCATCGGCACCAAATATTAGCTTGAGCACCGGAGAAATTTCTGCACGAGCTTCTTGAGCATCAACTTTTTGCAAAATCCCGGCATCCACAAATCTTGTCCAAGAAGTCTCAAGCCGCTTTCTAAATGCCGATTCGTCCAGTTTGGTGATTGGTCGATAGTTGGCAAGTTGATCTAACAGCTCTTCGCGACTAACAAACACACGGTTAAAACTATCCATCAGCAGTTCTTTGCGAAGTGTTAAAACCATTAGCGTATCTATCAAGGTAAGCGCTTGGCTGCGCACCGCTTTTGGCAGTTTTGCGTCTTCAGACGAAGCGTTTCTCACAAAAGCGATACCTCTATCCGCATCGATCATGAGCTCTAAAAACAAATCTGCCAAACGTGCTTGAATATCTTCATGGTTGTTGAGCAAAGCTTGCCACAGTTCGCTGTTTAACTCTGATGATATCATCGGTCCGCGGATGAGGTGCAGCAATGCTCGACGTGCATCAAATGGTAAGCTCCCGCGATCACCCACCCAAAGCCCGCCGGTGAGTCCGTTTTCTAAGTCATCGTCATCTATGTTGTCGTCATTGTGCGCACTGTCGCTCAGCACGTCATCGCTTTGTTCGGCAATGTCATATATTTGATCGTTCATACCTTAACTTCCCTAAAGAATTCATACTTACCAATAACCGCTGATCGCCACTGACCCAGCTTTGTTTGCCACCTCACGCACTGGCTGCCATCGCTCACGCGACCTTGATCCAGCGACAAGAATAGCAAGCCTACTATACTGGCCACCCCTTGAGTTGCCGGATACTGTTCTAAGACATCAGCTATCGAAACTGTTTTTAGGCTGTCCTTGGTTTTTGTTGGCTCGGTCGTCAGCCGCAGGCAGTTGTTAACATTATCGACCAACTCATGAAAATCGATCTCTGTCTCACGCGCCAGTTCATGAAGCTCACTTAAAGACAGCACTTGTGCTTCTGCCGTCTCCAAACTCGTAACTTCTTCTGCACGAGACTCCATTGGGTTTTTAAGCACCATGCGCGATACCGGCGCAATTTTTACCGAAGTCAGATCGAGCGAGAACTCAAGCTTTTTGTTTGGCGGACAAGCTTCTATGACTGTGTGCGCTTTGCTTAGTGCTTGATCCAGCTGTTGTTTCAAGACCCTATCGTGTTGATAGTCTTGGCTTTGAACAAAGCGGCGCAATCCACGCGCAAACGAAGTCATAGACGCATTAACCTCTTGGCTTTGATCCAAAAAGTTACTCAGCAGTTCTCGCATAAACTTACGTTCACCGGGATTTAACGCTTCTGCCCATTGGCTATCTAAAATTGAGTCGATGTTGTCCTGAAGTGTTTCGCTGAGGTCTGTATCGCGCAAAAGCGAGTAGAACCCTCTAAAAGATCGCCCGGAAGCGGATTGCGATATCTGATCGACTCCGGCAAAGATGTCTTCCAGCACATCTCTGTTGCCATCCTCGTCATTAATAATCTTGGCATGCAACGACTTGTTTATGTGCTCAAAATCATCGCGTACGGACACAAAGTCGTTGGGAATCTCTCTGGCCAAGCCCAAGATGTCGTGTATTTGCTCCAACGCCTGCATGTCGTCAAGCACTTCGTAGGTGCCTGCCTCAAGCTTCTTTAGCTGCTCGTCAACGCGCGCTCGCTCTTCAAGCAAAAGAGCGCGCCTGTTTGCCTCATCCTTATCGGCAGCCAAAGCCAGATTATTTATCTGCATGATTATAGTGTTGAGGCGAGACTGCGTTGCGGCGCGATGGGGTTGGATGAGCTTTTTCGCAAAGCTGATGGCGGCTATCGCCCCGGATGACAACTCATAAGTTTCTTGACGCGTCTGCGCCACCGGACGCCTGATGAGAAAGCCGTCTCCCCTCCACTGCTCACAGTAATAATGAGCAGTGCGAGGCATGTCCAACTTGGTCTTAAAACGTAGTTCATCTAGGTCTGTATCGATGAGATTAATAAGCTCCTGTACCGGCAACCGGCGATCTTTTCCACCAAGATGGGTATCCAAAAGCGCAATGATAGCAAGGGCATTCTTAGACCTGAGCAGCTTCCAAACAACTTGCTCCTGCTGCACTTTTTGCAGCGCATAAAATGTGGAGAGTGTAGACACGTTAGAGTTTCATCCTTGCCTGAGGAAGTGCCGGTTTAATGCTTCTTAGTTTTTATGTGGAGAAGCTCGTGCGATTTTATCATGTTTGGAGATAACGGGTGTGTACCGTTNNCGTTTTTGGAACATTTGGAGGCGGGGCGTTTGTCTGCCTGCAGTAGTACATGCATCTGAGCCAACATTTCTTCCAATACTGTTGTAATTAATTGAGCTTTACTGTCACCAATGCTGTTTTGTGATAATCCAACATTAGCGCATGGGATAATTCTACATTGGGATTTGTGTTAATCCTACATTAGAAGTCTAAAGCAGAGGTCAGAGCGCATAAAGCTGACACTCCTTACTGGTGCCTTTTCACGGATAGGTCAATGCNNTTGGAAGCCAACGAACAAGACACTAGTCGAATATACAGCATTATTCGAGATGAACGAATGAGATTAGGTAGATTGTGCAAGAATATATAAATTTTCATCTGTTTTAATGGTATATACTATACGATTTTCGCATTTTTTCAGACTTATGGTAGAATAGACTCACCGGATCAAGAAACGACTCCCATCTGAACCATTTTGGAGAACGTGATGTACAGAAAAATCAATGATTACTTTTTGCAGTGGAAGAAATCAAAATATCGCAAACCACTAATCTTAGAGGGACCTCGTCAGACGGGAAAAACTTATTCTGTCTTAGAGTTTGGTAGAAATCACTATGAAAACATTGCCTATTTCAATTTTGAAACAAACCCTAATCTATCAAAGACTTTTGCGGGAGATATCAGCGCCTCTTACCTCATACCACTTTTGTCTCGTATAGCCGGTGAGCGAATTATAAAAGAAAAAACACTGGTAGTATTTGATGAAATCCAACTATGTGAACGCGCGCTTACTTCACTTAAGTATTTTCAGGAGCAAGAAAATGACTATCACATTATTGCAATGGGCAGCCTTCTTGGTGTTGCAATAAATAGAGAAGTAGCTTCATTTCCTGTAGGTAAAGTAGATTTAAAGACAATGTTTCCAATGGATTTTGAAGAATACCTGCTCTCTCAAGGTGACACTGAGTTGGTGGCACAGATTAGAGCCAGCTTTACATCAAATACTGTTTTGCCAGCAGCTCTTCACGAATCAGCCATGCTCCATCTTAGGACTTATTTATGTGTGGGAGGTATGCCTGAAGCTGTGCAAGTATTTAGCGAAACCAAAAACTATACTTTGGTGCGCCACGTGCAAGATACATTGCTCAGCGGCTACTTAAACGATATGAGCAAATATAACGATAAGACCGGCACGCGCAAGACCAGGCTTACCTACAACAACATTACTGTACAGTTGTCTCGCAAAAATACACGCTTCATTTATAAGCTCATTAAAAAGGGCGGACGCGCTGCAGAGTTTGAAAATGCTATCGAGTGGCTTTGCCTATCTGGTATCGTCTCCAAAGTTTATCGAGCCGAGCAAGTCAAAAAGCCTTTGGCAAATTACGAGGATATAGACAGCTTTAAAATATACGTATCCGATGTTGGATTGTTGTGCGCAAAAAAAGATGTGGCTCCTGATGATATCTTGTATATGACAGAACATATAGATGATTTCAAGGGCGGGCTTATGGAAAACTATGTCAACAATCAACTAATTGCCAATGGTTTTACCACATATTACTGGGAGTCTAACAGCGAAGCAGAGATTGATTTCATTATCCAGCAGTCAGGCACTATCATTCCAATAGAAGTAAAAAGCTCCGATAATCCAAAGGCAAAAAGTCTTAAGTCTTATCTAAATAAATATGAGCCTTCGTATGCGATCAAACTCTCTGCCAACAATTTTGGCTATAACGATTCAATAAAGACAGTGCCGCTTTATGCTGCGTTTTGCATAGAAAATGCTTGATATCTCAAAAAAGAGTGGTCTGCGGCTCGCATTTGCAGCAGCAAAACATATGCTCATTTCTTTTAGAAACTA
>DBCW01000082.1:12047-20159 GCA_002293265.1 Eggerthellales bacterium UBA948 | reverse complement strand
GCGTAGCCATTGCCCGCGCCATTTTAGCCGATCGCCCGATACTTGTACTTGATGAGGCAACAGCAGCACTGGATAGCGAAAGTGAACGCCTGATTCAAGAGGCGCTAAAAAACCTTATGCAGGGCAGGACTTCCATAGTCGTAGCGCATCGTTTATCCACTATTGCCAGCCTAGACAGGATCATTGTTTTATCCAAAGGGCGCATTGTTGAGGACGGAACTCACAGCGAACTTGTACAGTCAGGCGGAGAGTATTCTTACCTCTGGAGTAGGCAGACCGGTGCATATTTGACAGATGAATAAGCAGTTTACGTGCAAAAATCTGCTACAATTCTGCGAGGACATTTATACAAGGAGCAGATTATATGTTTTAATAGCATAACGATTTGTTTGATGCCATTTTGATGTGAGGATCGGATAGGCTTACCTGTCATGAAGCACATTAAGAAAAAGGGAATACGTCTATTGCCTCTTTGGATATCACTGGGGGCAGTTTTGGTTGTCCTGATAGGGGCGTATATCTTTGGTGCCCGATTCTTTTCCACACATTTTGGTCTAAACACTTCTATTGACAGCTTCAACTGCTCATTTATGACTGTCGAAGAGGTGGAAGATCGAATAAGTAACAGTATTGAAGATTACACTATTAAAATAAGCGGGCGTGAGAGTGCAAACACGACAATAGATGCTGAAGATGTGGGTCTGGAATACCTTTCAGACGGTCAAGTATGGCGCATCCTCGATGAGCAGAACGAGTGGTTGTGGTTTACGCGCTTGTTTATCAACCCAAACAACGAAAACACGCAAGCCAGCGTACGTTTTGATACCGAAAAATTCAATAAAACTTTGGATAGCACGGATTTTTACAAAGATGAAAATATGCGCGATCCCAAAAACGCTTATCCTACATTCAAGGAGAATGCATACGTTGTTAATCCCGAGGACATGGGTACCAAACTGGACAAAGACAAGACTCGCCAAGTTATTTATGATGCCATACATACCCTNNCACTCTATATCTAGATGAAAAAGATTGTTATATAAACCCGGAAATATACTCAAACAATGCTGAGCTAAAGAAGACTGTTGATACTTACAACGAACTCGTTCCTTTCTCGATCACGTATGTTTTTGATGATCACACAGAGGTATTGGACGGTGCCGTTACGATGGGGTGGGTAGAGACCGATGCCCAGGGAAATAACAAGCTTAACGAAGAGACGGTTAAAGCTTGGGTCAAAGAGTTTGCCAGCTGGCATGATACTGTTGGTACCGCAAGAGAGTTTGTGACTGCCGAAGGTGAAACTATAACCGTCGAGGGTGGCAATTACGGTTGGGAAATAGACGAAAAAGCCGAGTTGGAATCAATAAAGCAGCATTTTGCTGATCGTACCGGAGAGACCAGAGAGCCGATTTATGTTCAGCGAGCACAAAAGAAGGCGGACAGCGGCAAACCTGACTGGAACAACACATACATAGAGCTAAACCTCACCAAGCAGCATATGTATTATTTTGTTGATGGGCAAAAACAATTTGAGGCTGATGTTGTTACAGGTACACCCGGACGCAACGCGACTCCTCCGGGCGTTTACCATATACTACAGATGTCCAGCCCGGCTACACTTGTAGGCGAGATTATGTCAAATGGCAAGCCTGAGTATCGAACTCGTGTTAGTTTTTGGATGCGCATGACTTGGGCCGGGCATGGTTTTCACGATGCAACTTGGCAACCTTCATTTGGCGGCAACCGCTATACTTATGCAGGATCACATGGATGCATCAACATGTCATACAATGATGCAAAGACGCTATATGGTTTGATTGAGGAGGGACTTCCGGTAATCAGCCATTACTAGCAAGAAAACTAGTGTGAGAAAAATGGGGATGAGATTATCTAGGCGACAATTTATTTCTGCGGCCGGTGCCGTGGGTGTTACTTTGGGTGGCAGCGCGATGCTTAGCGGCTGCTCAATTCCTCTCAATCCATCATTTGTAATGCGCAAAAGCACCGGTAAGGCAGTAGGTGTTAGTGGCGGGCGGCTACAATTTCCAGTTCGGATGCCATACGGATTCGACCCCTTTTTTGTTAAAGAAGCATCCGGTATTCAAATTGCAAACTTGTTATTTGACCCGTTGGTGCGCTATGACTATCGCGAGAAGAAAATTGTGCCTGCTGCTGCGCAGTCTTGGACAGTTTCAAACGATGGCAAGACTTTCCAGTTTCGCATTGCCGGCAAAATGAAGTTCCATAATGGTGAAGATGTGACTGCTGCCGATTTTAAATACAGTTGGCAACGGCTATTTAAGAAAACCGCATTTAGTGATATTTCAACAAATGTCTCCTTTCTCAGTACTGTGCAAGGAGCGAAAGCCATGCTAGCCGGGGAAGCAGAAGAGATATCAGGCATAATAGTTAGAGGTACGAAGACCTTGGAAGTAGCTTTGGAGTATCCGTTCTACGAGTTTTTGCAGTTACTCAGTTTTCCCGGACTTGCTCCGGTGCCGATGTCTGCTGTTGAGGGCAGCGAGGAGCAGTTCTATTACAAACCCATCGGTAACGGTCCGTTCATGCTCAGTGACATGTGGACGTTTGATTCTGACCGGTTGAGCCTTACCAGATTTGAAGACTACCACAAAGAACCGGCTTTTCTTAAGTACGTAGATTTGATGTTTTATGCTGACAGCAATGATGCAAAGCAAGAAGAAAGCGATATGTCGTTTCAAGCTTTTGAGACCGGTGATATAGATGTGGCTCGGATACCGGCTTCAAAACTTACAGAAGCAAAAGATATGTATGGGGAGTCGATAGACGGATATACCGGCGCTCTTGGGCAGCAGGTGATAACCGGGAATAAGGCTGTTACGTACTATTTGCAACCAAATACCCTCTCTGAATTCTTATCCGACCCTAGAGTCAGGCGAGCAATCAGCTTGGCTATAAATCGAAAAGCGATTTGCAGCGAGCTGTTTTTAGACACCTATATTCCGGCTACAGGTTTGGTGCCAAGTGTTATTGATGGAGTAAAAGACAACGCATGGCCGGACACAGAATACAATCCCACAAGGGCAAAGCTACTGCTAAACGAATTCATGGCTAATAAAGATCCGGAAATAAACAAAATAACATTACTGGCAGCAAACTCCGATGTTGAAGAAGAGCTCTTTAAGTTGATAAGGGAAGACCTGAGTATCGTTGGGTTTAACGTAGTGACAAGAGCAATAAGCTCCAATGCCGATCTTGAAGCTACAAAAGATCAGGCAACCTTAAGATACACCGGCTGGATCGCAGACTATCCAAGTATGGATAATTTTCTCGAACCTATTCTTACCAAGAACGGAGCTGCAAATAGCACCGGATATAATAATCCAATATTTGATCAAGCAATAATAGGTTCTCGCGGTGTGCAATACGAATCGCCAAGGCTAGTGGCTTATCAATATGCTGATAACCTTGCTGCCGCAGAAATGCCGGTAATCCCACTATTTTGCCCAACTCTAGATATGGTATGCTCTGAGAGAGTCAACGACTTATTCATTGCTTTTGATGGCACGGCTGATCTTACTAAGGTTTGGGTGACGATTTAAATGGAACTTAATGAACGTATTTTGGCGGCAGTAGACTATATTAAGCCGCATCTTTCTAACACGCCCGATGTTGCTTTGGTCTTAGGCTCAGGACTTGGCGGCTTGGCGCAAAGCATCAATGAGCACACGGCAATATATTACAACGATATCCCTCACTTCAAGGCTGCCGGAGCTCCGGGGCATACAGGGCGTTTAATATTTGGTGAATTATCCGGTAAACAAGTGGTAGTCATGCAAGGTCGCTTACATGCATACGAAGGTCACAGCGCAGCCGATATCGTGTTTCCTCTGCAAGTATTAAATGCGCTTGGAGCCACGACGCTGATAATCACCAATGCATCCGGGGGCATTAACGAAGCCTTTGACGTAGGCGACATCATGCTCATCACTGACCACATCAACTTTACCGGCATGCACCCGCTTACCCTAAGCGATGGCACAGCCGCTACCGATTTCTGCGACATGACCTACGCATACACTCCTGCTTTGCAGACACGTGCTTTAGAGGCTGCAGGTAAATGCGAGGTTAAATTACACCGAGGTGTCTATCTAGGTCTTCGCGGCCCAAGTTTTGAGACCCCGGCTGAGATTAGAGCATTCAGAGTTTGGGGAGCAGACGCCGTAGGCATGTCCACGGTGCTTGAGGTAATTGCAGCTTCAGCGCTACGTATGAATGTCTGCGGCCTGGCAATGATCAGCAACAAAGCAGCAGGAATTCTTGACGAACCGCTGCTCGGCGAGGACGTAATGAAAGCCGCAAAAATAGCTGCTGTCCAAATGGAGCAGCTGATACTAACGATGCTTGCAGATGGTGTGCAATGAATAAAACGGCACTTCCTTGGAGTGCGTGATAATAAAACACGGATTGGAAATAATTATATATAATACTTTTTGTATAACTATGACCAAACAAGCCTAAGGTCTGACCGACTCAGATGTCGGTTGCATCAAAGCTACTGCGTGAAGGAGCATATTGTCGATCAGGCGTAAAAAAGATATTGTGGCCTCTCTGAGATCGATGTTAGCTATCGTTGCTATCCTTTTGAGCTTTATTGCCATCTTGATGATCGTGGTCATTATTGAGCGTTTGGTGCTTGGCTGACCATGTGGCCGCGCTTTCAAAAACATGACTTGGGTATGATCGCCCATTACTTGGGCACAATGGTGTTGATGCTTGGTGGCATCATGCTTGTTCCGCTCGTTGTAAGTATCTGTATGAGCGAGTGGGATATTACCGGAAATTATTTGGTGGGTGCCGGAAGCGCAGTTGCCATCGGCGCTTTGCTCAGGATGTGTCGTATCTCACCGGCTGCGCTGGAAAGACGTCAAGCCATTGCCATAACCGGTCTGGTGTGGATAGTGGGCGCATTAGTTGCCGCTATTCCGCTTTGGATGTCCGGACATTACGCATCTTTTCTCGACGCGGTATTTGAGGGTGTGTCCGGTCTTACCTCCACCGGCTTTAGCATGTGCCAAGATATCGATCACCTCTCCACAGCTGATAATATGTGGCGTTTTACGATGCAGTTTCTCGGCGGTCAAGGTGTAATTGTCATCGCATTGTCTTTGGGTCTGTTCTCAAAAGTTGGCTCTTCGTTTTACACGTCTGAGGGGCGAAATGAGTACGTTATGCCCAACATCAAGAAGACTGCACAGTTTATCTGGCAGTTCTCATCGATAGTTGTTTTGGTTGGCACTGTATTGCTATTTTGTATGTTGATGTTTATTGGCTTTGATCCGGTGCGCGGCTTTTTCCATGGGCTTTGGGTAACAATTGGCGCTTATGACACAGCCGGGTTTTCACCACAAAGTCTGTCAATCATGTATTACCACTCCATACCGCTAGAGATTATCGTCATGGTGTTGATGCTTATGGGCGCTGTAAACTTTGCGCTTTATGCGCGTATTTGGAAAGGCGGCTTTCGCTCTACGATCAAGGAGTTTACCAGTGATATCGAGATTCGCACTTTGGCGTTTTGGACGGTATTTGTACTTTTAGCTTTTGTTGCAGCCTTGCTTGCCGGAAACTTCCTCACCGATATTTCCGGGCTTATTCGCCGAGGAGTCTTTACCATCGTTTCCGCGACAACTAACACCGGCTTTCAGGTGCTTTCCACCAATCAGATGACTTCGCTTTTGAGCAGCGGCTCTGTATTCATGATCATTTTGGCACTGGCTATCGGCGGAAGCTCCGGATCAACAGCCGGTGGTATCAAAGCTTTGCGCATTGGCATCATTGCTAAGGCAACGATTGCGCGCATTAAAGATGTCTTGGCACCTAAATCGGTGCGCAATACCACCAGCTATAACCATCTTGGTCGCCATTTGCTTTCTAACGAGATTACCGGTGCGGCTATGACTATTACTATTATGTATGTAGTCACCTATGTGGTGGGCGCGATTGCCGGTATTGTAGCCGGTTACGATGCTATAAGTGCGACGATGGAATCGGTCTCTGCAACTTCCAACGCCGGGCTTTCGTCGGGCATCATCTCGCCGGAGACCCCGGTATTTCTAAAAATTATCTACATCTTGCAGATGTGGTTTGGTCGTTTGGAGTTCATCACATTTTTGGCGGTAATATTTTGCTTTATTGCTTCACTTAGACCAAAGAGGAGGGTAAAGCAATGATAAAGAGCAAAATGGCTTTGATTGTAATACTGATTGCGGTCATTATCGTCTCACCGGCATTTGCAGCCAAAGCTTACGGAGAACCAAACACGACCATAGTTGGTCTTACCAACGCCGGCAAACAAGTGGATGGGCAAAACGTATGCATCCAAGGAGAGGTTGTTGGCGACATTGTCAACGATGAGAATGGCTACAAGTGGATAACCTTATCTGACGGTGGTGCAAGCATAAGTGTTTTGATACCGGAAAGAGATGTTTCGAAGATCAAGCATTTAGGACGTTACAACGCAAAAGGTACGCGCATCGAGGTTGCGGGTCTGTTTCAAATAGACTGCGAAGAACATGACGGACTTACTGATGTACATGCCAACACGGTCACGGTTGTTCAAGATGGATACGAGGTTGCAAGTGTCTTGGATATGCGCGAGATACAAATTGGCGCCTTGCTGATAATTGTTGGTGGCTGTCTGATATTTATTCACTGGCGATTAAAGGAGCGCACCAGATGATTTTAAGCGGGAGGGTAATATCACTGGATCGTGGTTATCCATTGGTCAAGACGAGTGAGGGAGAAACTCGAGCACAGCACAGTATTGAGTTGGTAAAAAACAGCGGCTTGCGCTCGGTGGTAGGCGATATTGTAGATCTGGAGTTTCCTCCGGGACAAGATATGCCGCTGATAGTTGATATCCACCCACGTGGACACACTTTATACAGACGCTCTCTTGTGCAGTCGCGTAGTGTTGGATCAGGCAAATATGAAGAAAAGATACTGGCCACAAACATAGACATTGTTTTTATAGTGACGTCTTTGTCCAATAAACCCTTGGATCCCAATTACCTGGAGCGTCAACTGGTAATGGCGCACGAAAGTGGAGCTGAGGTTGTAGTGATACTTACTAAGGCCGATCAAGCCAAGCATTTGGAAGAAGACGTGGGCACCGCCGGAAGATGTGCCTTGGGTTGTGAGGTGATTGTGGAGTCTGCCATAACCGGCGAAGGTTTAGCAAGGGTTGAGGAGCTTATCGCCGACGACAAATTCGGTGTGCTTTTAGGCAGATCCGGCGTAGGTAAGTCAACATTGATAAATGCGTTATTGGATGAGCCAAAGCTTGAAACCGGCGCTGTAAGGGCTAAAGATCGCGCAGGCAGGCATGTAACCGTTGGTCGCAAGATGATTTTTATCGATAGTGATACTTGCAAAAGGCAGCGAGATGGTGGCGACATCGGCGATGGCAGTGACGTTGATTCTCATATCAAAGGTGGCGCAATAATTGACACACCCGGGCTTAGAAGTGTTGGTCTTTACGATGCCTACGATGGTCTTAAAACGACATTTTCCGATATCGTAGCATTAGCTGAGAATTGCAGATATCGCGACTGCACTCACACTAACGAGCCAAGCTGTGCGGTACTTAAAGCGGTTCAGTCCGGAGAGCTGTCCAAAAGACGCCTGGCATCGTACACTGAGATTGCGGCAGAAGTAAACGATTAGAATAAGTTTGTTTTTGAGCTAAGGAAGTGCCGATTTAATGCTTGTAGGTCAGATTCTATTCAGTTTGTTCCAGCTATGTCTGAGCAGGCGACGGCACTACCTGGCGTAATGTCGTTGTCTGCTCAGACATAGCTGGAACAAACTGAATAGAAGATGACGCGCAATGATTAAATCGGTGCTTCCTAAGTTATGCACAAAGATTGAAAGCTTTAGCTATATCGATGATAAGTCTAAGGCAGGGTTAAAGATTAGCCCTAACTTTAGAATAATTTGCCTTTATGGAAGGCTATTTTAAATCCCGAGAATTCAGTTACCGCTCGCCAGATAAAGCCAGATTTTACTTAAATATTGGCGAAATGCTATTGAAAAAGAGCTTCACAAGCACTACTATATCTATGCAGG
>DBCW01000082.1:11739-12002 GCA_002293265.1 Eggerthellales bacterium UBA948 | reverse complement strand
GTAAATCTTGTGGTTGGGGCGTATGCAATACTGTAGACGCCATACCAGTTACGGAAAAACACGGAAACGAACACACTCTAAACATTGATGTAGGGGAGAGAGAACATGATAGTAAACATAGTAAAACGTGACGGAAGAGCGGTAAAATTCGAAGCCGCTAAAATAGCAGATGCTATTGAGAAAGCTTTCTTGGCATCAGGCGTTCTTAAGGATCGCGCTGTAGCCGATAAACTTGCTGTGCAGGTGGTAAAAAAGATCGAGGA
>DBCW01000082.1:0-11702 GCA_002293265.1 Eggerthellales bacterium UBA948 | reverse complement strand
AGACCTGGTCGAAGAAGTCTTGGCCGAGAATGGCTTTGTGCAAATAGCTCGCTCTTACATAAAATATCGCGCAGAGCGTACTCGTGCTCGCGTGATGAACACCAAGTTGATGCAGACCATCGACAGAATCACACACAGCGATGCAAAAGACTTTGATGTTGCACGCGAAAATGCTAACATCGATGCCGACACAGCCATGGGTACGATGCTCAAGTATGGCTCAGAGACTGCCAAGCAGTATTACCAGATGAGCGTACTTTCTGAAGAGCATGCCAAAGCGCACCGCGAAGGTGACATTCACATTCACGACCTTGATTTTTATACGCTTACCACAACTTGCTGCCAGATAGACATTGTAAAGCTGTTTGACGGAGGTTTTTCTACCGGGCATGGCGTATTGCGTGAGCCCAGCGATATCACAAGCTACTCAGCGCTTGCTTGTATCGCAATCCAGTCCAACCAAAATGACCAACATGGTGGTCAGTCCATCTCAAACTTCGATTATGGAATGGCGCTTGGCGTACGCAAGACCTTTAGACGTTTTTATCGCAAGAATCTGCTTGCGGCAATAGAGCTTTTAGCCGAAAAAGAGCTGCCTAAAGAGGAGATGGATTCCCTTTGCGCTCGCATAGAGGCTAAGACCAATCTTTGGCCGGCACTTACCATGGATGTCAACTATACCTCGGCTGAGAAGAAGACTTTGATCGCAGAGTATGAATTATCAGGCGAGTTGGTAGACAAGATCCAATCCTATGCTGTTAAGCAAGCCACCAAAGACACCGATAAAGCAACACATCAAGCGATGGAAGCGTTTATCCACAATCTAAATACCATGCATTCACGTGCCGGTGCCCAGACTCCGTTTTCTTCTATCAACTATGGCATGGATACCTCGGCAGAAGGTCGCATGGTTATAAAAAACATCCTCAAAGCTACCGAGGAAGGTCTTGGCAGTGGAGAGACACCGATATTTCCGATCCAGATATTCCGTCTAAAAGAGGGCGTAAGCTTTAATCCGGAGGATCCTAATTACGATCTGTTTAAGCAAGCCTGTGCGGTTTCGGCCAAGCGCTTGTTCCCTAACTTCAGCTTTTTGGATGCCAGTTTTAATGCGAAGTATTACAAAGGTACTCCCGAGACAGAAGTTGCTTACATGGGTTGTCGCACCCGCGTAATTGCTAATGAGTATGATCCCAATAATGAGATTACTCCGGGTCGTGGTAACTTGAGTTTTACTTCGATCAACTTGCCAAGACTTGCCATTCGTGCACGTAATGATTTAGAGCTATTCTTTGATTTACTTGATCAAAAGCTCGAGCTGGTATGTGAGCAAATGTTGGCTCGCTTTGACATTCAAAAGCGCAAGAAAGTCTACAACATGCCATTTTTGATGGGGCAAGGTGTCTGGACCGGTTCAGAGAATCTTAAAGTTGACGATGAGGTTGGCGAAGTTCTCAAAAACGGTACGCTTTCTCTAGGATTTATCGGTCTGGCCGAGACGCTCAAGGCGCTTACCGGCGAGCATCATGGTGAGAGCGAGCGTGCGCAAAATCTTGGACTTGAAATTATTGGTCACATGCGTTCGTATCTGGATAAACGTGCCAAAGAAAGCAAACTTAACTTCTCACTTTTGGCAACTCCTGCCGAGGGCCTGAGTGGGCGTTTTGTAAAGATGGATCGCGAGCGTTTTGGCAATATCGAAGGCATTACGGACAGAGAATACTACACCAATAGCTTCCACGTTCCGGTGTATTACGATATCAACGCCTTCAAGAAGATTGAGCTTGAAGCACCGTATCACGCGCTTACCAACGCCGGCCACATCAGTTACGTAGAACTTGACGGCGATCCAACTCACAACCTTGAGGCCTTTGAGGCAATCATTCGCCACATGAAGGAATGCGGAGTAGGTTACGGTAGCGTTAACCATCCGGTTGATCGCGACTCTGTTTGTGGCTACAACGGCATAATTGGCGATCGCTGCCCAAAGTGCGGTCGTGAAGAGGGTGATATTCCATTTGAGCGCATTCGTCGTATCACAGGATACCTTGTAGGTACACTGGATCGCTTTAACAACGGCAAACGTGCCGAGGAAAGCCAGCGTGTTAAGCACGGCATCGCAACTGCCGATATCGAAAGCGAAGGCATTACTCCTCATGTTGCTGAGGAAACAGAAGTCGAAGCTGTTTAAAACATACAAGAAACGTTGAGTAAGGCAACTCGCTAATACCTGGCAGGTGCCTTACTGTTTTAGGTCTTATCAAAAGCATGATTATAGCCCGGATTGTCATTCCCGCAGCTCTCTGTCATTCCCGCTCAGGCGGGAATCCACAGTAAGCGGTTATTGTTATGTGAAAAGTTAAGGAAGTCTTTTCGCCATAAGACTTTTGATATAGCCCCATTGTAATGTTAGGTGGTTAAAGCGTATGACAACCATTAGATTATACGGAATCAGTGATGATTCGATTGTTGACGGTCCGGGTATTCGCCTGGCCATTTTCACTCAGGGTTGCAAACACTGTTGTGCGGGGTGTCACAATCCTGAGGCACAGCCTTTCGAAGGTGGCAATTTGGTGCGCACAGAGACTTTGCTTGATAAGGTGGAGGCAAATCCACTGATTGCGGGCATAACGCTTACGGGTGGTGAGCCATTTGATCAAGCTGCTGAATTAATCCAGCTGGCTAAATCAGTGCGCGAAAAAGGGCTAACGGTTTGGGCATATAGCGGCTATTTATTTGAAGATCTTAAGGCTTGTGAGCCAAGTGCAGCTGCAGCGGAGTTGTTAGACGAGATTGATGTGCTAGTGGACGGGCCGTTTAAACAAGATCTAAAAAGTTTGGATCTTAAGTGGCGCGGATCATCAAATCAGCGTATCATCGACGTACCTGCATCGCTTAAGTCAGGTCAGGTTATAGAGTTCGAAGGGCTCGCATGACAAATTCAGAAATTTTAAGTGTTCCGGCCATAGCTTTCGTTGGTAAGCAAAACTCCGGCAAAACAACTTTATTAGAGCAAGTGATTGCTGAGATTACTACACGTGGCGTTAATGTTGCTAGCGTAAAGCATCATTCACACGCGGGCTTTGACTTCGATGTACCCGGCAAGGATTCGTGGCGTCATCGCCGGGCAGGAAGTGTTTATACTGTTGTTGCTTCTCCGGATCAAATGGCTTGCGTTCAGTCCTTACCTGCTGAGGCTGAGCTAAAGACCATCGTTGGGATGATGATCCAAAATGCTGCAAGTGTTGGCACTGAGCTAGACATCATTTTGGTTGAAGGTTACCGTCAGGGGCAACTTCCTACAGTTGAATTGTTTCGCTCGGGAAACCCAAAAGATGAAGAGCGTGATCTAGGTGGGGAAGGCAATGAGATTGTTGCAGTGGTCACAAATATAAAGCGCGTAGTTGACCAAGCAGATGAGCAAGCCTTGCCCACTTTTGATTTCGCAGATATAAAGGGAATCGCCGATTTTCTAATTGCAAAATATCTGACAAGATAACGGCAATTTATCAAAATGAATAAAAAATCTCTCAATATCCGATAATACACTGAATGAGACCAAAACAACATCAAATCAGAGAGTCTTTAACTGCTGCTTTACCCATCATGCTAGGTTATGTAGCTATAGGTATCCCTTGCGGCATACTCAGTGCTTCAGTGGGCATGAATGCCCTGCAAGTACTATTGCTATGTTTACTTTTCTATTCCGGTGCCGGACAATTCATGATCCCAAACATGTGGGCCACAGCAACACCAATTGCCTCGATTATTGCCAGTGTTGCCTTAGTAAATACTCGCCAAATGCTTTATAGCGCATCGCTTTCTCAGTTTTGCCAAAAAGCCAAGAAGCGCCTGTCTTTTTTGTTTTCGGCGACCGTTACCGATGAGAGTTACGGCATCAACATGCAAAAGTTTGAGAAAGGCAATTGGTCTGTTGGCAGAGCAACGATGGTCAATCTTTTCTCACAAAGTTCTTGGACGATCTCCAGTGTGGTAGGGGTTTTACTGGGCAACGCCTTAAGTATTCCGTTGGCTATTGCATCGTTTGCTATGACCTCGATATTCATCTGCCTTTTATGCACGCAAAAGATCACACCGGAAAATGTTGTGGCAGCAATTGCAGCAATAGTTGGTGTTGTGATCTGTAAGCTTGTTGGACTTTCCGGTCCGGCAATTCTCATCGGCGCTCTTATTGGTATCGCAGCTGCAATTGTTGTGATGTGGATAAGAGAAGGGCGGCAGGTAAGAGCATGAGTTGGTCAGACTTTTTCCTAATCTTAATCACATGCGGATTGTTGATGCTTGTTTGCAGGGTCGCACCTTTGCTGTTCCTAAAAGGCAAGGAGCTGCCGGATCACGTTGCAAAAGCATTAGGGATTATTCCACCTGCCGCTTTTGCCGCATTGGTAGCTAACGATATCTTTAGCGCGGAGACTTTTGCTTTCGATAGCTTTACCGTTCTGATTCCAATAATCGCAGTTATACCAGTATTAGTTGTAGCATGGCTTAGCAAGTCGTTGGTGCTAAGCGTAATAGTAGGTGTCGCAGCCTTCGCGCTATTGACCCTGATTCAGTTATAATAATCAATGCAATGTTGGATAGGGGGAGCGAAAGAACTCAAACTTATCGCTACCAAAAGAGAAAAGGGAAAACATGCAACAAGATCAAGGACAAACTCCAACACCAAATCCGTATCAACCACAACCACAACCTCAAATGCAAAACTACGCGCAGCAGGCATATGTGCAAGCAGAGCAAAGACCATCCGGTGGTTTTAAAGCCGCTTGGTTCTTTGTTGGATTTCTGCTAGGCATTGGCGGAATTCTGGTAGCTTTTGGTTCAACTTGGGGCAGACCTCAAGAGATTAAAAGCGAAGCAATCAAGTTTGCAATTATCGGTTGCATAGTAACTTTCGTAATTGGCATTTGCTCTGCGTTAACATTAGGCACCATGTTTTACGCAGTATTCGAGCAAATGTTTAGGTATTCAAGTTACTACTAAGAAAATACTGGTTTATTGCTTGCACGCCAGACTGTGGAATAAGCTCATTCCACAGTCTGGCGTGTTGAAAATGAGCCTGTGTTTGCTCAAGATAAATGGGTGAATAACACCCGCAAACACTCGCGCTTTTGTTATAATGCCCTGCATGGATGATTTGACAGTTGTAATACAAGCCGGGGGCGAATCAAAGAGGATGGGAACACCGAAGGCTTTAGTATCCTTCTGTGGTCTACCTCTTATTTGTCGTTCCCTAAAACGTCTTGGTTTGGTAGCCGACGAAATTATTATTACCTCTAACGATCCCGATAGCCTGAAATTCATATGCACAGATGTGCATAGTGATCGCGTAAAAGTTTATCGTGATGTATTCGATGCGAGAGGCGCGCTAAATGGGTTATACACTGCGCTGTATTATGCAAAGTGTCCATTTGTAGCTGTTGTAGCTTGTGACATGGTGTTTCCGTCAGCCCCACTGCTAGTCGCCGAGCGTGACGCTTTAATAGCGCAGTCGGCAGATGCTGCCGTACCACGAACCAGCCACGGCTTTGAGCCATTTCACGCAGTGTATCGCCGAGAAACCTGTCTGCCCATAATCAAAGCTGCAATAGACAGGGGAGAATCAAGAGCAAACAGCTGGTATGATGAAGTTAAAGTTATCGAGTTCACACCCGATATGGTATTAGCAGCCGATGATCGTGGCGGAGCATTCATCAACGTAAACACTCCAACAGAACTAGCCGCCATAGAAGCTCGCATCCTAGCTGGAGAGATGACCAAGATCTCCGACGATCAATAAAGCAAAAACGGTCTCAACAGAGAAGACTCACACCTTCCTGCAATACTTCGTTCATTCCGCTTGAGCCTGGTATGTGTCCATTATCAGGTATTATTCGCAAGCTCAGATTGCTGTTTCCACTTATTTCTACAAATGCGGACATGCTCTTTGTTGAGGTTACTATGTCAGTACTTCCTTGGAGAATGCGGTAGGGAACTCGAATATTTCTCAACGTATCGCGCAAGTCTATTTCTAGCAGTTCGTTCCAAATGCTTGTATTTTTCATGTATCCGTTCTTTACAATTGCGATAAAGTCTTTGAGTGAGTAATCCGGGCTGGATAGTAGGCCACGAATAACCGAACCCATTGGTGACCTCTCGCCAGTTTTACACTGATAACCGTTGGTGTACTTACGTATATAACTTGCGAGTGACTGTATGTCTTTGGGCGAATATGCCGAAATACTTCGAAGTGAATTAATGTGCTCTTTTGCTTTTGACGGCGCGCTGGAGGCAAGAAGAGCTGAGAACGTGTCTTCGTTGAATAATAGATTTGATAGAACTTGACCGTATATCAATACTGCATCAAGGTAATCGGGCAGCCTCTCAGCTGTTTTTGCAGCAAGCACAGAGCCCCATGAAGCACCAAGCAAAAGTAAGCGGTTGTCGGGAAACTCAATTCGTAAAGCCTTTACCAGATCCACGGTCATTTCTACAAACATATCAACAGTGAACGTATCATCAATAACATGGTTGTTGATTCCGCACCCCAGCTGATCCCAATAAACCATAATAAAATGCTCCGTAAACTCCGGAAACATTCCACGAGATCCCGCAGAAAAAGGAAAAGGCGAGCCGGGGCCACCATGCAAGAAAAGCACTACCGGTGCGTTTTTGGACATGCCGTCTAAAACCACCTTCTGTTGATAACCGCCAAGCATATATGTCTTAACTCTCGAAACTTCGCTGGTAGCAATTACTGCACGTCTTTTTTTATTCATAACGGAAGCCTTTTTCCAAATGGGAAATAGTAAAAACTGAACACTTAGCCTTCGTACGCAAAACCTGCGCTTATCAATATTGATGTGAAGTATAAAGCAGCCACTTTGGTGGATGCAAATACGCGAATCTATTCAAACACAAGATAACTCCAAAAAAAGTTGGAGCACGGCAGTCTTTCTCCGCAAAGCATCGCTGCTATTCAGCGCAACATTGTGCAGCTTGAGACCATTGGTGGCAAAACATTTTTTGGCGATCCGGAGCTGGATATTCAAGATTTTGGCACAAAAAAGTAGTTTTGCGGCAATGGCTAAAGTCTGCGCATTTCATCAAAAATTATAGTAAACAGATAAAAAATTAATGAAAAACGCTAAAAAAATAGTAAAAACAGCTAAAAATAGTAAAAACTGCTAGAAAGGTCTATCGCGCTGGACTATACTAGTTAGTCCATTATTGGTCGTATCTAATTGAGAGGACAGATTACGGCCACATAATCTTAAAACATTTCGATCAGACAGATAAAAGTCTTGATCGTTTTATTGGTCAGTATAACAAGGGGGAAACCATGATTACCAGTGTCATAAAACAAGGTGTCATAAAGAAACTTGTGCGCGGGCACCTTGCTGTTGACGGTGCCGGGGTTAAGCTTGTTCGAGTGCTTGGAGCAAGTACGATCTACGATTTTGATCCATTTTTAATGCTAGATTCATTTGACTCGATCGATCCGGATGATTATTCACAGGGTTTTCCCTTGCATCCGCATAGAGGTATCGAGACTATCACTTATCTCATTGAGGGTAACATCGAACACAACGACACCTTAGGTAATACCGGAAACATTTCAGCGGGCGAGGCTCAATGGACGTGCGCCGGCAGAGGCATCATGCACGAAGAAATGCCTAAGCCCTCTTCGCGCTTGCTAGGTTTTCAGCTGTGGCTTAACTTGCCAAAGACCGACAAGATGGCAGAACCATCATACTTCACGATCACAAATGGGCAAATACCTGTGGTAGAAATGCATTTTGGTGAGGTACGCGTTGTGTCCGGCAAATATGGGTCAGCAACCGGTGTTAAGGCTCGTCACCTTCCGGCAACTCTACTTGATGTCTCCTTGAGCGCTGGTGAGAAATTTGCATTGGATCTTAATCCGCAAGAAAACGCGTTCGTGTTTTTGATCGAGGGAGGTGCAATTATTGACGACATGGATATCGAAGAAAAGACAGCAGTATTATTGGATACCAGTCAAAAATTGGTACTAAGAACACAGGGAGATAATCCTCTACGTTTCTTTTTCTTTTCTGCGAGACCGCTAAGGGAACCTTTGGCATGGGGAGGGCCCATCGTTATGAACACTGCAGAAGAATTACTACAAGCATTTTCAGAATTAGAGCAAGGAACTTTCATCAAAAAATAAGGCATTTTTTCTGGCCGGATTGAGGCACACCTGCATTTTGCAGCATCTACACACAGAGCCAAAAAATAAATGAAAAACATTAAAAAATCTGGTAGCAACGTAATAATAAATGGTATACAATAATCAATCTGACGGGTGGCCAAGTCTGATTGAGGGGACAGACTTGACACTTTTTTATTACCCCTCAATACATGTTGATGCCTGCCGCTTAAATCTTGTCCTATATCAACATCTACCTATAAGAGGGGGCAATAAAAGCATGGGCTTTTTTAAGAAGAGCATCATCAAAAAAATGGTGTTGGGAAGACTTGCAATAGACGGCACAGAGGTAAGATTAACAAGGCTGCTAAGCGCAAACACAGTTTACGATTTTGACCCATTCTTAATGTTAGATACTTTTGATTCAACCGATCCAGATGATTACAAATACGGCTTTCCCTTACATCCGCACAGAGGCATTGAATGCATTACATATTTAATTGATGGCAGCATTGAACATAGCGACACATTAGGTAATTGTGGGCGCATTTGTGCCGGAGACGCACAGTGGCTAACTACCGGAAGCGGCGTTATGCATGAAGAGATTTTACGGCACAGTGAAAAAATGCTTGGATTCCAACTTTGGCTTAATTTGCCGGAGTCAGAAAAGATGGTAAATCCTCACTACTTATCAATAAAAAGAGAGCAAATCCCGGTGGTCTCACAAGGCCTTGTTGATGTGCGTGTAGTATCAGGCGAATACTGCGGCGCACGCGGAGCCAAGACTTACCATGTTCCGGCGACATTACTAGACATCACTATAGGGGCGGGGGAGTATTTTAGATTAGAGCTAAATCCAGCCAGCACCGCATTTATCTTTTTGATAAAAGGAGCTGCCATATTAGAAAACAGAAGCATTCCCGAAAAGACAGCCGTTTTACTAGATACAACTCAAGACCTATCACTATGCGCAAAAACCGGAGATGATTTAAGACTTTTTTACTACTCAGCAAAACCATTGCGAGAACCTATAGCGTGGGGCGGTCCAATAATCATGAACACCCAAAAACAACTCTATGAAGCAATCAGAGATGTCGATCAAGGTACGTTTGTGAGGGTCTGACATAATGGATAATATATTAGCTAAAACTTGCTAATATTGGCAAATATGGATAAAATATTATCCATGATAAGGCTTGACGAAAAGACACCAAAAGAGATTGCGGCTGACCTAGCTGCCCGGGTTAGGGCGCGTCGAAAAGAGCTGGGGCTAAGCCAAGAGAAGTTAGCTCAAAAATCTCAAGTCAGCTTGGGTTCACTAAAGCGCTTTGAGAGCAAGTATGAAATATCACTCTCCAGCCTACTAAGAATCGCTATTGCGCTTGATGCCGAAGAAGACTTCGATAGTCTGTTCTTTCGCAAACAATACCGCAGTATCCAAGATGTTATTGATGAGCAAGCATGAAAAGGCTTACTACAACAAAAGAGTTACACACTCTTCGCAGGTTAAATGTAATGTTCGAGGATCAACTAGTTGGTACCTTGGCACTTTCAAAAGACGGACTGACTGCTTTTGAGTACAGTGACAACTGGCTAATCAACGGCTTTTCACTAAATCCGCTATCTCTTCCGCTTGAGAAACGAGTTTTTATCCCAAAGCATGAGCCCTTTGATGGCTTATTTGGTGTTTTTAATGAGAGCTTGCCGGATGGTTGGGGCTGGCTGCTTGTTGACAGGATGCTAAAGGAACAAGGCATAGATCCATCAGCTATTCATCGTTTAGCGCGACTAGCCATCGTTGGCAATTCCGGAATGGGAGCTTTGACGTATGAGCCGGAGCTGGACTCTATCGCCGCAGTCAGTATAGAAGATCTAGACATTTTAGCGAACAAGTGCGCACAAGTATTGGATGCAAAACCCATTGAAGACCTGGATGAATTGTTCATGTTAGGCGGTTCATCAGGTGGTGCGCGTCCCAAGATACTTACCGATGTGGATGGGGAGGCATGGATAATCAAATTTCCTGCGCGCATTGATAGGACAGATATTGGTCTCATGGAATACGAGTATTCAAATGCGGCAAAAGCTTGCGGAATCGAGATGCCTGAAACTAGGCTATTTTCATCAAAACTTAGCCCTGGTTACTTTGGTGTTAAGCGTTTTGATAGAAGTATTACCAATGGGAAAACTAAGCGAACTCACATGGCCTCAGTAAGTGCTTTGCTTGAGACAACGCACAGAATCCCAAATCTTGATTATCAAACAATTGCCAAGCTACTGATTAAGCTTACCTCTAGTATGGAGGAGGTGCACAAGGTCTTTAAGCAAATGTGTTTTAACGTTTTGTCACATAACCAAGATGACCATTCAAAAAACTTTGCTTTACTCTACAACAATGCACTGAATGTTTGGTCTCTGTCTCCGGCATTTGATCTTACTTACAGCGCGGGCATGATGGGCGAACGCGCAACAACAGTCATGGGGAAAGGGAAAGATATAAGTACGGATGATTTGTACGAGTGTGGCATCGCAATGGGAGTCTCACGTAAGAGTTGCATAAAAACAATTCAAGAAGTTAAAGAAGTCGCAGTGCCTCTGGCGGAAAAATGGCGATAATTTTATAGACACGCCCGGGGGCGTGGCATTTGACATGGCTGGTAGACGGTGTTAGTATTCGTCTTCGCTGCTTTTCAAGCCGCATTTTTTCGTGTGCTTTCATCATCGTTAGCTTATACGAATAACCGCAGGTAGAGACAGGAAATTGCGCTCAGTTGCATATGCCTGGATGGTCTAAAAGGCGCTCTAAATGAGTGATTTTAGCCAAAAGGGTTTATGCCTGAAAAATTTTCCGAAAAGATTTGGCAGTGCAATGCTCTGTTAAATAGGCAGCAGATATGTGAGCGCGACGAAGAACTTACTACATCGCCACGCTTTGGTGTTTATGAGGAAAGTACGAAAAAGGAGTAAGGTTTGCCTACTATAAACCAACTTATCCGTAAAGGACGCAAGCAGGCTATCGACAAAAAGAAGACACCTGCACTAAAGGGTAACCCACAAAAGCGTGGAGTTTGCACTCGTGTATACACCACAACACCTAAAAAGCCTAACTCGGCTTTGCGTAAGGTAACTCGCGTGCGTTTAGTTAATGGTATGGAAGTTACCGCTTACATTCCGGGCATTGGTCACAACCTACAGGAGCACTCCATGGTACTCATCCGTGGTGGTCGTGTTAAGGACTTGCCGGGTGTGCGCTACAAGGTTATTCGCGCCGCGCTTGACTGTGCAGCAGTAAACAACCGCAAACAGGCTCGTAGCCGCTACGGTGCTAAAAGACCTAAGTAATTAATAACTTGTAATCTAACGAGGCGCCATGTGCGTCTTGTTTCATGTTCTGTGGGCTTGAGCAAAATGAACAAGCCGGCAAAGAAGAGATTTGTAAGGAGTAAGTATGCCGCGTAGAGCAGCAGCGATCCGCCGGGAGATTAACCCGGACGCAGTGTTTAACAATCGTTTGGTGACCCAGCTCATCAACAAG
>DBCW01000135.1 GCA_002293265.1 Eggerthellales bacterium UBA948 | reverse complement strand
ACTAATGCAAAAAACGCGGTAGCAAATGCAGAGCGCTTGATAAAAGACGCAGAAAAGCAATCGGAGAACCTTAAAAAAGAAGCATTGATCGAAGCTAAAGATGCGGCTTTGCAAATCAAATCAGATGCTGACAGAGACGCAAGCGAAAGACGCAAAGAAATTAAAACTCTCGAAAACAGACTTTTGCAAAGAGAAGAGAATATCGACAAAAGAGTTGAGGCTCTAGATACTCGCGAGCACCAACTATCCTCTATGGGAGGACAGCTGGAGCGCAAGCAAAAGGATCTGGACACCGCGTTGGAAGACGCACGTATTAATCTGGAGCGTATTGCTCATATGAGCACCGACGATGCGCGCAAAGAGCTGTTGAATCAGGTTCGCGATGATGTTACTCGCGAAGCAGCAGCCATAATCAGAGATAGTGAACAACAAACTCGAAATGAAGCGGATAAAAAATCAAGAGAAATATTGAGTTTAGCGATTCAGCGAGTTGCTGCTGACCATGCAGCAGAACATACGGTTTCTTCTGTAAGCATCCCCTCAGACGATCTAAAAGGTCGCATTATCGGTCGTGAGGGTCGTAACATTCGCACCTTTGAGCAGATTACCGGAATCAGCCTGATCATTGATGACACTCCGGAAGTTGTGGTGATATCCAGTTTTGATCCGGTACGCCGTGAGATAGGGCGGATTACTTTAGAAAACCTTATTGCTGATGGTCGCATTCATCCTGCTCGTATTGAAGAAACATTTAACAAAGCTACGGATCTTGTGATGCATCAAGTACAAGAAGCAGGAGATCAAGTAGCTTTTGATGCCGGTATCCATGATCTGCACCCGGAACTGATCAAGACTCTCGGTCGCCTAAAATTTAGAACTTCTTATGGTCAAAACGTCTTGAATCACTCTCTGGAGGTTGCTCATCTTGCAGGTGTAATGGCTTCTGAGCTTGGAATCGATCCAACGCAGGCAAAAAGAGCCGGTTTATTGCACGACTTAGGAAAGGCAGTGGATCACGAAGTAGAGGGATCACACGCTGTTATCGGCGCAGACTTGGCACGACGTTTTGGCGAAAGCCCGGACATCGTACATGCGATTGAAGCTCACCACAACGATGTAGATCCGGTCACCATAGTGGCTTTTTTGGTGCAAGCAGCAGACACGATCTCTGCGGCTCGCCCCGGAGCAAGACGCGAGACCATCGAAAGCTACATCAAGCGTCTGGAAAAACTGGAGTCTATTGCAAACTCTTATAAGGGTGTAGAAAAGACTTATGCTATGCAGGCCGGTAGAGAAGTGCGCGTAATGGTGGAGCCGGAGGCAATATCTGATGCTCAGGCTGTAGTTATGGCTCATGATATTGCTAAACAGATCGAAGATGAAATGGAATACCCGGGCCAAATTAAGGTCTTGGTAATCCGTGAAAGCCGTTCTGTAGACTACGCGAAATAAGCGACACTAAACCAAATGGCTGATAAGAAGCTACTAGAGTTTATCGAACAGGTTTCCGGCGGAACTCATCTTCGGGTTGAAGAAAACTTTGGCAACGGATTTGTTAGGCTTCGCAGTGAAGAAGCCGAGCGCCGACAGGCCAAACATGACATCAGGCAAGTCGAAGATATTGTCATAGAGATGCTGCGCAACGCTCGCGATGCCAAAGCCAGAGATATCTACATCGCCACAACAAAAGAAGGAAATCATCGTTCCTTAGTTATAATCGATGATGGCGAGGGTATCCCTGCAGAGCTTCAAGGTTTAATATTTGAACCGCGTGTTACTTCTAAACTTGAGACCATGCTTGAAGATGACTGGGGCGTGCACGGTCGCGGTATGGCATTGTTTTCCATAAAAAGNNTAAAAAGCAATGTTACGTCGGCAAATGTAGTTACTTCCGGCATAGGGCTGGGTTCTGCTATATCTGTTCAAGTAGATACCGATCTTTTGCCGGAAAAGACCGACCAATCAACATTTCCTGAGATTACTAAAGACGAAAACGGTAATCTCAGAGCTTCGAAAGGTCCGCATAACATACTGCGAACATCTTTAGAGTTTGCTTTAACTCACAAAAAAGCTCCAAATGTTTTTATCGGTGCGCCTTCGGCAATAGCAGTCACGATGATGGAGCGCGGGGCAAAGAGTTTAAGTAGTGATGCCTTGCTGTTTTGCAATGACGTAAGTGAATTGCCTATTAGTCAAAGACTTGCAGCCAGCACCGATGCTACGGATTTGATGCAAAATTGTGCAAAAGTTGGTCTTGAGATATCGGAGCGTACAGCCCACAGAATACTGTCCGGGCAAATTGCAGCCTTGCCATCTCTTTACGAAATGGCAAAAGGTGAACGCGCAAAAGCAGCTCCACTGGATTTGATTAAAGACAATCGAGGTCTGAGGCTGGCAAAAGAAGATGTCGAGGCGTTTTCCAGAGAAATGGAGCGTTCGTTTGAGCTTTTGGCGCAGCGTTACTACCTATCACTCAGAGATGTGCCTAAAATAAGCGTTAAGGGCGATACTATTTCTGTTAAGTTCCAGATAGACAAAGAATAAAACAACACCCCCGCAAGCGGCAGGGGTGATAGTGGGGGAGGCTTGAGTTTACTGGAAGGAAGGATTTGAGGTAATCTCAAGTACAGTGTTTATTATAAAAACCGCACCTTAAAGCTACCTTTAATCTGCAAAACTTTTTTATTATTTTTCGGACCTAATAATGAAGTTAAACTCCGTAACGTTATTTTCGCTACTTACGCCTACTTTGCCGCCGGATCGTTCGATTATCGCTCTAAAAATTGATAATCCTAATCCATAACCACCACTTTTCGTAGATCTTGATTTATCAACGCGATAGAAGCGATCAAAGATGTTTGGCAAGTCTTCTAAAGATATGCCTTCGCCACTGTTTTTCACCGAGACTTTTACCCAGCCCTTGTCTTTGGTTGCGCTTATTTCTATCCAACCGTCTTGATCGGTGTATTTTGCAGCGTTGTCTAGAAGTATCACTAGGGCTTGAGTAATCTTACTCTCGTCAGCATTTATGATTACGCTTTCTTGGATATTTTGGGTGAAGCGGATATTCTTTTCATACAATATGGCTTCCATGGATGTAGCAGTGTCTTTTATCAGCTTGCTTAAATCAAAATCGAGGCACTCACTTTTACCGTCTTCAGATTGTGCCAAATAGAGCAGATCATTTATCAATTTGCCCATTCGATCAAGCTCATGGTGCGCATAGTCCATCCACTTTTTTTGGCTACCGACACTGGCCTCGCTGTCTGATGCCATGGCATCCAGATTTGCACCGATTATGGCAATTGGTGTTTTGAGTTCATGCGACGCATCGGTCACAAATTGCCTTTGTTTGCTCCAGGTTTCCTCGATAGGTTTTATCGAACGATTTGCAAGATATAGGCTGACAAAAAACAAGATAGTCAGAATCACTATACTGGCAATTATTAGCATAATAAGCAGACGAGTGAGTTGGTCGGTAGATTCGGTTATATCTACGAGGTTAACCTGCATGGTGCCGCTTCGCATAAAGTCCATGGGATTGGCTGCAAGTATTCCTTGAATAGGTATCTCAAATGGATCACTCACGGCGAAAGCAAATTGCCAACGGCGTTCCGCGTAACTTATCTGGCCGGAGTTGCCACCGGTTTGCCTTACAAGCTCTAAGACTTCTTGATGTTCTGCAAAGCCAAGATCCAGATATGTTTTGACACTGTTTAGTTCTCCGTCAGATTTTAAGAACAAGATGATGCTTGGTGAAAAATCTGCCGGTAATACGTTGCTTCCTTGAGTATCCGTATTAGTTGCAGAAGAACTCGCCGCGTTATTGTTTGCACTCGAATCTGTTTCGACACTGCTGCCGTCGGATGTAAAAGCGGCTGCGCTTCGAGGAAAGAATTCCGGTACTCGTTGAACTTTTTTTTCGATCTCATCAATTGTATTTGAATACGTGACGGCATATATAATTGCAAATGTCGCTAAAACCACCACTGAAAGAGTGACCATGTTCAGCAACAGCATCCTATTTCGTAATTTTTTGAGCACTAATTATGCCTTTCGGTTCTCTGGTCAAGTGTGTTTTACATGTTCTACGCACAACAAACATTTCTTGGTTAAAATGAGAGGTAATCAACTCTCGTCTT
>DBCW01000046.1:46841-46962 GCA_002293265.1 Eggerthellales bacterium UBA948 | reverse complement strand
TCGTCCACTGCTCGGGGAGATGCCCCACATTAAAGATGAATACACGGTCGGCAAATACCTTTATCTGCACGGGGATACCTTGGGTATTGTCCTTGTGGATCAGGCTGTTAAGCAAAGCCTC
>DBCW01000046.1:46582-46749 GCA_002293265.1 Eggerthellales bacterium UBA948 | reverse complement strand
CTCGTCTTGATAGAGAAGGTCGGCACCCGTCTCAAAGTAGCCGATCTTTACGTATGAGCCGGGGATGAACCTATCCGGGTCTTTATGGAACAGCATAACGGCGGCATTCGTTAGGTAGTCGCCCTCGGTGAGTCTGAGACTGTCAAGCAGCTCACGGTTCGAGATAT
>DBCW01000046.1:41368-46545 GCA_002293265.1 Eggerthellales bacterium UBA948 | reverse complement strand
GCCTTTTTTCTGAAGACATCGAACGATTCCGTATCCAAATCCTCAAACTTCACCAGTGGCGTCGGCGCACCGTCCCAGGTCTTGCCCATTTTGCGCATCATGAACTCATCGAGTGACCGTCCGAAGAGCTCTTNNCGAGCCGCTACGATAGTAGTATTTGGAGCGATAACTTATGGGAAACGAGTAGGGCTGAACCGTGACGGCGATGTAGGATTTCCCGTCTTGCTTCTTGAGATCGACATCAGCGATGATGCCTAGGCTGTTTCTTATCTTGTTGGGGATATCTTCTAAAAGCTTCTTTGTATTCTCCAAGCCGATGAGCTCGCCGTTGTCGGCTCTTCCGATTTCCAAAACGCCGCCTTGTGCATTGGNNTTCTTATCTTGTTTGGGATATCCTCCAGCAGCTTCTTGGTGTTCTCCAAACCGACGACTTCACCGTTGTCGGCTCTTCCTACTTCCAGAACCTCACCTTGTGCATTGGCGTAGCCAGCAATCCACTGGAGCCATTCATCGCGCCAACTCTGCTTCCATTCGACAAGCTGCATTTCTTCAGACATAGGAACCTAACCTTTCGACTCTCTCATTATCCCACAGCTCGTGCGCAGCAGCACAGGATAGGACGGGAGTATCAACAATTCAAACAGATAGATTTATGGAGTTGTTTTACATGCACCTCATTTGTGCGTATGCAAAAGTTTATATTCGTGCCCCTGTAACTTGTCAGGAGAGCACGAATATAAACTTTTGTTTGTTCATCCAACAATTATTCCACTTTAGTCAATTTACATAGCCGCACCCCTGCGGCAAAACCACCAATCGAAAAGGAGATACGCCATGCCAAACGGCAGTAGAGCGCCTGCGCTCACACATCTATCCCTGTTCAGCGGAATCGGAGGAGCAGACCTTGCGGCGGAGTGGGCGGGGATAAAAACCATCGCACATGCCGAGATAGAGCCACATTGCACAGAAGTGCTCAAGAAGAACTTCCCCGGCATACCCAACTTAGGCGACATCACGAAGATCACGAAGGAGGTGTTAGAGCGTGAGACAGGTTACCGGACAGTTGACGTTATTTCCGGCGGCTACCCATGCCAGCCATTTTCTACAGCCGGGCAGCGTAGAGGCAAAACGGATGACCGCTATCTCTGGCCTGCGATGCTTGAGGCTATCGAAAGTATCAGACCCCCTTGGGTCGTTGGAGAAAATGTTGCTGGACACATCACGCTGGGGCTCGACGAAACGCTATCTGACCTGGAGCGTGCGGGCTACACCGCAAGGCCGTTTGTTATACCGGCTTGTGCCACGGGCGCCCTCCACAGACGGGATAGAGTTTTCGTTGTCGCCCACGATAACGGCCGCAGACTCGTGGACGTATCGTTTGAAGAGCTCCGTGGCACGTCCCGGCTCACACTCGGCATTGAGCCTTCATCAGGCGGTAGCGTGGAACATGTTCCCAGCTCCGACGGCATCGGATGCGACAGTGGGTGCGATCATCGGGAAAAACGACACCTACGAGATGGGACAGCCGGGAACACCGAGGAAGATCACACAAAACGGAGCGAGCGGCTCTCTCGGTCTTGCGCGACATGTCAAGCTCTTGCCGACTCCTGTGGCATCGGACTGGAAGAAGATGAAGGCATATGGAGGGAATCATTTCCCGAGGATTGTAGATATTGCGGCAACCTCCGAGACGGACACTACTGGCTTTTTGAACCCCGATTGGGTCGAATGGTTGATGGGGTTCCCACTCGAATGGACAAAGCTCGGATAAAGGCACTCGGCAATGCGATCGTCCCGCAGCAGATTTATCCTGTCTTTGAAGCGATTGCTCTTATCGAGAGAGTTGTAACAGATACGTGATTAAGCAGATGCGCATAGAACCTTTGGCAGAAGAATCAGAGGTTCTATGTCTGTATTGCACACGTGCCTTGCTCTTCTTTGCAAACATTCAACAGCCTTTGTTCACTTATTACAACATCGGAGCGAAAAAATCTGCAATTTGCGTGACAGCAGCAATGAACTCAGCACCTGTGCTGATGCCTTTCAGGGCGGCTAAAATCGGCCGAACCACTTTACCTTTTGGAGCACCGGAGACCAGTTCTTCTTTTAGCGTTTCGGCACTGTCGGATACCAACTCTCTCTGCTCAGCATCGAGCTTCTGAGCTAAATGAAGAAGATTGGATAGTAGTGAATCTAATTCGCTTCGCATTAAACCATTGTTTTGAGTAGCGATCAGAAATGATTTACCACCAGCTGTGCTTACTTGTGCATTTGGTGAGTTATTGACATTTACAATTTGTGATTGATGCTCGTCAAGACCCATCTCCAGACCGATTTGCGTAAGATACCTCTCAACATGTTCAATTAGTATGTAGGCAACTCTATCCAAAAAGCCTTTAAGCATATCTTGATATAATTTTGAGCCATTAGCATAACCGGTAAAGAATAAGCCGCGAGCCGATATCTTGTGCTTGTGCATCGCCTGAAGGATTAAATAAATCTCCGCTGTTTCTTCTTCATCGCTTCCACCGAATGGCCCAAAAATAGTGCCGTAGCCATTGCGTACTGCATCAATTTCACCGTCAACATCGAACTCTTTCGGAAGATCGTTAGCGACACATTCGTCGATATGGTCTTTTATTAAAGGGGTATTTTCAATATATGAGAGAAACTTTGAAAGTTCTTCTTGGAAGCAATCAAACTGTGCTCTCATTAGACGGCTCGCCTGTCCGTGAAAACCATTAAGCACCTTTTTAAGTTCGACCTTATCGTTCATTAAAGTTACTCACCCCACAATATGGACAGCAATATGCGGTAAACAGTAGCGCATGAGTCAGTTTCATTGACTTTCCGCATTCTTCACAAACCGTTTCAGACATAGCCTCAATAGTTGGCATCAATCTTTTTTCAAACTCATGTTTTGGTTTTTTACCAACTACAAACTGTATAACCCCACCTCTTGTCTCCCTCTCAAGTTTCTTCATCTCTTTATGCATTTCATCAAGAAAAATGTTTCCTGCCTTTGCTACAGCTAGTTCCGCAACGTCATCGGTGATGTAATTATCAGAAACGATTCCACAGCAGGGACACCTTATGTCAAAAACTGCATCGTCCTCCACGTCATGGGGATGGAGTTTGAACATCTCGCAGCACAGAGGGCACTGCATGAGGACATAGCCATCGGTATCAGTTGGTATAGATAACTCGAAACTATACTCGGACATTTCTCTCCCAGCAGATAGATTTTCGAATGCTCGAATATTATACCGCCAAATAGTTAATTACAGACGTTTGTTGGAATTGCCTCTCTTTATTACATAGCCTCGGATGGCTTTTCTCTCCGAGGCTTTTTGCGTTAACGAACCGAGAAAGGAGCGTAGATGAACAGATGTAATGTAGTAGCCATCGCGAATCAAAAGGGAGGTGTGGGCAAATCGACGACAGCGGTAAATCTCGGTGTGGCATTGACCATGCAGGGCAAAAGTGTTCTACTTGTAGACGCAGACCCGCAGGGGGATCTTACTTGCTCGCTCGGCTGGCAGGATACGGATTCACTTAATACAACACTTGCGACCATGCTTGAGAAATCCATCGAGGATGAACCGTTTGAGCTAACAGAGGGAATACTTCACCATGAAGAAGGTGTAGACCTCATGCCGGCAAACATCGAGCTATCGGCGATGGAGATGATGCTTGTGACCACCATGAGCCGTGAATACACGATGAAGGGTTGGCTCGATAAAGTTAAGAGCAGATACGACTACGTGCTCATCGACTGTATGCCCTCGCTTGGCATGATAACCATCAATGCACTCACGGCGGCAGATCAGGTGATAATCCCCGTGCAGTCACACTACCTGCCGGCAAAAGGCATGAACCAACTCATCAAGACCGTAAACAAGGTCAAGCGGCAGGTAAACCCACGCCTCAAGATAGGCGGCATACTGCTTACTCTTGTGGACAGCAGAACCAATATCGCCAAAACGATGAGTGCAGAGATTCGCGACAACTACGCAGGAGCCTTTCCCATCTTCAAGTCTGAAATTCCCCTTGCGGTAAGTGCAGCAGAGACCTCCATGTTCGGGCGTAGCCTTTTTGACTACGACAAGAACAGCAAAGTGGCTGAGGCCTACGCCGCACTTGCAAAGGAGGTGGAGCATGGCTGCAAAACCCGCGCTAAAGCCAAAACTGGCATCAGTCGATGAACTAATGTTTACCACGCAAGAAGAACGCGATGACATGCTCCGTGAAAAGATTGTAGATATTGCGCTCACCGACATCGACCCCTTTCCCGACCATCCCTATCAGGTACGCATAGACGAAGAAATGCGTGAGCTTGTTGAAAGTGTCAAGCAGCACGGAGTGCTCACCCCTGCAATCGCCCGTAGAACGGAAGACGGGAGATATGAGCTTGTGAGTGGACACCGCCGCAAAGCGGCAAGTGAGCTTGCAGGGATTTCAACACTTCCCGTTATCGTGCGTGAGATGGATAGGGATACCGCCATCGTGCTCATGGTCACCTCAAACATGCAGCGAGAACAGGTGCTACCCTCCGAAAAGGCTAAGGCTTATCGTATGCGGCTTGATGCAATGAAGCGGCAGGGTGAGCGTACCGACTTAACTTCTGTTCCAGTGGAGCAGAAATTAATCGGAACGGTCTCACGTGACCTATTGGCAGAGCAATCAGGTGAAAGCCCGAGCCAAATCCAACGCTATATCCGCCTCACCGAACTCATTCCCGAAATCCTCCAGATGGTGGACGACAACAAGATGGCGCTCCGTCCTGCCGTTGAGCTTTCCTACCTGAAAGAAGATGAACAGCGGGTACTTTTCGACACGATGGAGCTTGAGTTGGCATCTCCATCACACGCTCAAGCGACGAAGCTCAGGAAGTTTTCACAGGATGAGCGCCTTAACCCCGATGTTATCGCGTCCATTCTCCAAGAGCAAAAACCAAATCAGGTAGAGCACTTCAAAATGCCCCGTGACAAGCTCAGCCGCTACTTCGACAAAGGCACACCGGTAGCCAAAATCGAAGAGACGATAATCAAGGCACTGGAGCTTTACAGAAAACGGGAGCGCAATCGCGCCCACGAAAGATAGAGCCGAAAACCAAGGGGCGAGACTCGAAAAAAGATAGTGGGAACAAAGGCTGCTCCCTGCCGCTTCCCCTCCCA
>DBCW01000046.1:27929-41340 GCA_002293265.1 Eggerthellales bacterium UBA948 | reverse complement strand
GTAGTTATCCACCAATACAACTGAATAACGGACAAACAGGGTCAGACGAGCGGCGAAGTAGCCGCTTTTTTATTTTCGGAAAGAAAGGTTTGATATGGACGAACAGATTCAAAGCACGGCTCCACCTGATGACAAGGCTCAGGGCAAGCCAAAGCGCAGGTTCGCTACGCTCATTCGGGTAGTGCTTGTGGCACTGCTTGCGATGGGCTTTACGTTCCCACTTGTGCTCAGCGATAACCAAGCATACGCAGGAACGACGGGTTATGTACCGGGCTCCTATCCTCTCTCCTCGGACACCACCGATTATTCCACCATCGGGAGACTGCTCGTTGATGGCAACGATGCCTTTTGCGTTGAGTTCGATAACGGATTCGTCTCAGGCGTGAATGCCAAACGCTATGATGCGGTTGCGATCTACGGTCAGGAGAAGGTGACACAATTTGCCCTCTACCGTGAGTATGTCTACTCCATCGGTTGGTTAAATGCCGACCAGAGGTACCTCATCGTGCAGACGATGATCTGGGAAATACTCGAAGGCGGCTTTCCGGGCGGGCTTAAAGTCGCTATGGGGGTAAGTACCCAAGACCAGATCAACATCAAAGCCGAAGCCAGAGCCTACTACCAGAAATACAAGAACAGCTATGTGGGCGGAGGTTATTTCTGGGATGCAGGAAATGCCCAAAACCTCGCGGAGTTTTGGGTGGAGCGCAACACGCTCGGTTCGATAAAGCTCAAGAAGGTCTCAAGTGACAAGGCTGCCACTGACGGTAATAAACGCTACTCCCTTGCAGGGGCCATCTACACCATCTACAACTCAAGTGGTACGGCGGTCGGAACACTCACAATAGATGCAAACGGGGACAGCAATACCGTCTCGAACCTCTGGGCGGGTGAGTTCGGCACCTATACCGTCAAAGAGACCAAAGCTCCTCCAGGTTTTGAGAAAAACCCCAAGACCTATACGGTGAATCTCACTTCGGACGGTCAGCTCATCACCGTTCAGGCAGAAGACAAACCCGTATACGGAAGCATCGAGCTTACCAAGTCATCGGCAAACCCCGATATGACAAACGGTAATGCGTCTTATCGTTTGAACGGCGCTCAGTTCGGGGTGTATCGAAGCGAAGCGGATGCCAAGTCCTTAAAGAATGCCTATAGAACCATCACCACCAACAATTCAGGCTACGGCACCGCAGACAATTTGCCGCTCGGTGAGTATTGGATACGTGAGGTGAAGGCTCCTGAAGGCTACGCGCTTGACAGCACCATCCACTACGTCGATGTGACGCTAACCAAGAAAACGGTTCTCGTCAAAGCGAGCAATAAACCGATGAGCGACCCCATAGGCGTTTTGCTCCAAAAGATAGATGCCGACACGGGAGAGGCTTATGCGGGAAGTGACAGGGCAACGCTCAAAGGTACCGAGTTCACCGTCCACTACTACGATGCACAACATGCAACTGTAGCCGACGCAGAAAAAGACACACCTACCCGTACTTGGATTCTCGGCAGTGACGAGGATGGGTACGTGCTATTCGATGAGGAATACCGCATCGGTGGCGACCCGCTTTACAAAAACAGCGCGGGAGATGCTGCCATCCCCATAGGCACCTTCACCGTGCAGGAGACCAAAGCACCAGAGGGTTACCTGCTCTCTACACCACAGCTACCCAATACCAAACGACTGTTCCATATTATGAGTGACGGCAGCACAGACGGTGAGTTCCTCTACATCTTTAACGAGTATAAAGTGCGCGAGCAACAGGTGCGTGGTGACATCGTACTGGTCAAGTATCAAGAAGAGGAGGTGACCACACCCGATCTGCCATCGGAACTAAAGACACCCGAGGTGGGTGTGACCTTCGACCTCTATGCTTCCCGTGACTACACGGGTACCGCCCCGAATGCAGGAGCCAAGCCCGCGCTTTCACTTCTGACCGATAAGGACGGAGTTGCATCAAGTATTGCCACAGGCAAGGTCGTCATGCAGTGGGCAGACGGCTCCTATACCACGCGTCCGAGAACGACAAGCGATGCAGGAGCACTTCCTTATGACACCTATCTTGTGATCCAGCGTGACGCACCCGCAGGATACTCGCCTGCAAACGCGTTCACCGTGCATGTCACGGAGAACACGGCTGAGCGCACCTATATCATCGGCAACACCAAGACGGCATCTGCCATTCGTATCGAGAAGCTCGATAGCGAGACCGGTGTGTCCGTGCCGTATCCAGCAACGTGGCAGATACTCGATAAAATAAGCGGTAAGCCCATCTCGATGACCACCTACTATCCGGCAAAGCAGACCTTCGATACCTTCACCTCGAACAGTGAGGGTTGGTTGCTCTTACCTGAGATGTTGCCCTACGGAGACTATCTGCTGCATGAGGTGGAGGCTCCCAACAACGGACGTATCGGTTATCTCTTAAATCCCGCCGATGTGGCGTTCAAAGTGACAGAGTATAGCGATTGGAATGACCCGCTCGTCGTCACCTTTAAGGACGCTCCCGCTACAGGGCGTATCGAGTTAGTGAAGCGCGACGAGCTGTCGGGGGACTTGGTGGCAGGAGCCACCTACACCGTGAGCGCCACAGAAGATGAGTTTACGCTTGACGGAACGCTGCGCTATAGCGCAGGAGACACGGTGGATACCCTTATCACCAACGGCTCTAGTGCCGTGCTTTCCAAAGAGCTTTATCTCGGGAGCTATACGGTCAAAGAGAGCGCGACCCCTGATGGCTTTGCCTTAAATCCTGAGAGTTACCTCGTGGAACTGAGCTGGCAGGGACAGACAGCCACCGTGAACGTGGAGCATGTTGAGGTGAGTGATACACCGACCACACTTACGCTTATCAAGCTCGATGCCGCAACGGATCTACCGCTTGCGGGTGTCACTTTTGCCGTAGAAGCAAACGACGGCACCATCACCGAGCTTGTGAGTGGTGAGGACGGGCGGTGTAGCTACCCTTATCTCAAGCAGGGCAACTACAAGGTGTATGAGACAGCGACGCAGCCGGGTTATGTCCTTTCTGATGAGGTGCTTGAAGTCACCGTGGATGAAAACGGTCTCATTGAAGGGCAGGCAGTCTATGAACTTGTCTTTGTAAACGACTTCACCAAAGTCGAGATAAGCAAGACCGATATCGTCACGGGTGAACCCGTCATAGGCGCAACCTTGCAGATACTTACCGTGGATGCAGACGGTAGTGTTTCTGATGAGCCTATCCATGAGTGGGTGACCACCGAGGACGTGCACTATATCGAGCGCTTTCCGCAGGGTGAATACGTATTGCGCGAGATCATGGCACCTGCCGGGTATATCGTTGCACAAGACGTGCACTTTACCGTTCAGGATACCGGTGATATCCAAGTAGTTGAGGTGCGAGATGATTTCACGAAAGTTGAGATAACCAAGACCGATATCGTGACAGGCGAACCTGTAGTAGGTGCGACACTACAGATATTCCCTGTGGATGCAGACGGTAAGGTTGCAGACGAAGCAATCCATGAGTGGGTGACCACCGAGGAAACGCACTGTATCGAGCGCCTACCACAAGGTGACTATATCTTACGCGAGATTATGGCTCCTGACGGTTATGTAGTTGCAAAAGACGTGGCCTTTACCGTCGAGGACACGGGAGAGATTCAAGTTGTGGAGATGAAAGACGACTTCACCAAGCTGGAGATCATCAAAGTCGATGCCGAGACAGGTAAGCCTCTTGCAGGTGCCACGCTCCAATTGATCGATGTTGACGGCAATGTTTTGTATGAATGGGTATCGACAACAGAGCCCTACCTCATCGAGCGTTTGCCCCAAGGTGAATACACGCTGCATGAGGTCACGGCTCCAGAGGGGTATGAACTTGCTGAAAAAGTAGTCTTCACGGTCGAAGACACCGCAGATGTTCAGAGCGTCAAGATGAAGGATACGAAGATTCCCGACACTCCGCTTGACCAGACGGGGCGAGATGGAAGAATGCCCTTTGCGGTAGTCGGTGTCCTTTCGTGTCTGGCTCTCGGCGGTATCCTTTTCGCCGTGAGACAACTCCGCAAAAAGAAAAGTAAATCGGATGAAAACGGAGAGTAACTCCCGCGTCCGCGCCATCAAGGCAGGTGTCGGCATCTTGCTGGCACTTGCCGCACTGGCTTTGATAGCCGCTACTCTCATTCCGCAGGAGGTGGAGCGATTGCGCGCCAACCCCGCGCCTAACTTGGGCAGGCTCACCGACCGCCCTGCTATAGCACTCAAAGAAGATACAGGAAGTAAGGTCTTGGTAGTTGACTGGGCATACTGGCAAAACATCAATCCCGATGTCGTGGGTTGGATCACCATTCCCGGTACCGCGATAGACTACCCCATAGTGCAGGCGGGAGCGGAGGATCCGACCTATTACCTCGACCATGACGTGTATAAAAACTACAACTATTACGGCTGTCCCTATGTGGACAGCACTTGCACGATGGAAAGCGGAAATGTGCTTGTCTTCGCACACAACATGGGTGGAATTGATTCATCCATGTTCACTGAATTGCCGAACTATCTCGACTCTGAGTATCTGGCGGAAAATGCACAGGTGATAATCCAGACCCCCGATAAGGTACTGGAACTTGAAGTGAGGGCGGCTGAAAGTGTGAGCCCCTACGGCTACACCAAACACACCGTATTCAGCTCGACACAAGCACTACGTGATTTATATCTGAAGCTTTGGGAGGGTGCGGATTCAAAGAGCGCAGAACCTGCCGAAGAAGAGATAGAGCAGCTATTCGCACTCGTTACCTGTGATAAAGGTGGCTCGGCAAGAACCCTCGTCTATGTAGGTTAGATCAGCTCCAGTAACCAGCATGATGCACCCAATGCGAAGTATCGATCCACACGTGCTCGGTTCTTGCGGGTGTGATTTCGTAGGTCTCATAACCCACCACGCCCTCATGGTAACCGCTGTGATGGGTCTCCTTCAGGTGCCGGCTTGCATGTCCGCTGATATTTTCCCCGCATTCATTGCAAATGCTCCCATATACCTCTCGCTGCCCGCAGGTTGCAGGAACGGTTCTGTCTTCCCAGTATCCGCTTTCCACCCATTCATCCCAAGCGGGGTGCCAGGTCTGTTGCGGAGTGTCGGGAGTGGCTGCGCCGGAGGAAGCGCCTGAGCCTGCGCCGGCTCCGTTTGCAGCAGATGAAGCAGCGTTGTTTGTGGCAGAGCTGCCGGTGCGGCTAGAGGTGGAATCATCGGAAGTGGTGCCGGTTAAAGGACTGCCGGTACCACTTCCATTCGCAGGTGGTGCAATGTACTCTTCCGCGGGAATAACAACATCCTCAACGTTACTTTCAGCAGCCGATGCATCACTTGCAGCGGAGACATCCGACAAGGGATTACTCGACCTATCCGTATCCATCGGAGCCGCTTCACCACCCTCGCCTGCAACTGCCTGTGTGCTTGCAGGCAGCGAGGCATGAGGTGCAGCATCGAGCGCGGTGTACACTCCCCAGATAACTAACGCGATGAATGCGACCACGGTAAGGAATACGACCCCTCGTGTAATCCTAAGTGCATTTCTCATGATGAACCCTCCTTTCATGTATAGACGAACCATTGCCCGCATTGTATAGCGCGCTTCCACTGATGTGAAATGTGCGAATCCACCACTACATACCTGCATGTCGCAGGCACAACCGAACAAGAGAGGAAAAAATGATGTATCAGCTAATAGATAAAGGGCTTGCCGTCAGGCTCGGTATGCCTGCGGCAGTTGCAGCCCAGTGTTTGATAGAGGCGATGGAAGGAACACTTGCAGCTGACGTGGAGATAGCCAAAGGTGAGGTGTGGGTGCGCATGGGTCACAAAACCCTCGCACTTCATGCACCGTATCTTTCACCGCACACGGCAAAACGTGCGCTTAGAAAACTCGTGACGCAAGGAATCTGTCGCACCGAGAAACTGAACGAGAGCCCCTTCGACCACACGCACTGGTATGCATTCACCGACTACGGGTACCAACTTATCCAACTGACAACAGATGAGGAGAACTTAAATGACGATATTCAGCGCATATATCACCAACCTCGGTAAGTACAACGAGGGCGAGCTACTGGGTAAATGGCATGATTTTCCGACCACCAAAGAGGAGGTGCAGAAAACACTTAAAGAGATCGGTATCGACGGTAGGCGTTATGAGGAGTTCTTCATCACCGACTACGACTGCGAGGTGGGAGACATCACCGCTAATCTCGGTGAATACGAAAACATCGATGAGCTCAACTATCTTGCGACCAAACTGGATGAGCTGTCCAAACATGAGTGGGAGATATACGAGGCCGCACTCGGATCGGGTGAGTATTCGGGGAGCATCCAAAACCTCATCAACCTCACCGAAAATCTGGATTGTTACGATTACCTTTCAGGCATCGAAAACGATTGGGATATCGGCAACTACTGGATCGAGGAGAGCGGCTGCTATGACATGAAGGATATGGGGCAGCTCGCAAACTATATCGACTACGAACGATTCGGGCGTGATATCCGTTTGGAGGAGGGCGGCACGTTTACCTACAAAGGCTACGTCAGGTGTAACGGCGAAAGTTTCTACGAAGACTACGACGGTAGGAATGTTCCCGATGAATATAAGGTGTTTGCCATGCCGAAACCGCAGGAGAAGGTGACGACGAAGGCTAAGCCCAATCGCGATAGAGGGGCTAGGTGAGCAAGTGCATCAATAATGCCCTTTACACTGGGATACTTCGATCACGCCTTCATCATCGGGGCTCAGTCGATAGACGAATCTGTCCTTTTGGGTGATACGTCTCGAATACCAACCGGTCAAGTTCCCGCGCAGAGCTTCCGGGTTATATAGACCGGTTATCGCCGTGGGATCTTTGATGATTTCCTTCTGTATGTTTTTAATGGTCTCTAGCGCGGAAGTGTCATGCTGCTTCTTCCACGCTTTTAGATCTTTCAGCGCACCGGTGGTGTATGCAAAGGTGTACTCCATATCAAAGACTTGCTACCAGTGCATCGAAGTCATCGACGGTAGCGTGTGCCGCGAACTTCTTTTCATTTGCATCTTCGATCGAACGCTCGAGCGCTTTGATGTTCTTTTCGGAGTAGAAGGGATCGGCGGCGATTTCAAACGGTATGCGACGTTCACGGACAACTGTCTTGGCAAACATGTTGAAAGCATTAGACGCGCTGATGCCCACCTCGATGCAGAATTGATCGAATTCGGTTTTTACCTCTTCATCCATTTTGAATGTAACAAGCTTTGTAGCCATAATGGGCTCCTTTCGTTATATACAACAATACCATATCGTATATACGAACACAAACAATCGGTGGGGAGCGGCAGCCTAAAATAGTTCGTTAGGTGCAAGTATGGCCGTTTCCTGTTGCGCAAAATACCTATTTCTCTAAAGCCAAATCCACTCATATCCAACATAGGAGGTTCTATGCCCTTTATAGACCCCGCCGAGGTCGAGCGCGTAAGACAAATCGATCTGCTTTCCTATCTGCAAGAGCGAGAACCCGATGAGCTGGTCAGAACGGGCGTGAACACCTACCGCACCAAGACGCACGATTCACTCAAAATCTCCAACGGTAAGTGGTATTGGTGGAGCCAAAACATCGGAGGAGTTTCTGCTCTCGACTACCTCATCAAAGTAAGGGGTATATCGTTTCTCGATGCCGCACGTCACCTCGGTGGCAGCGAGATATCCCCACCTGTCAATATCATCAAAAAAGACACTCCGAAAAAAGAAATGGCACTACCTCCCCGAGCGCCAAGCGATGATGCTGCAATCGCATACCTCACAAGTAGAGGAATTGAGCCACACATCATCGACCACTGTATCAAGCAGGGACTTCTCTACGCTTCTGTCCACAAAGGGCACACCAATGTCGTATTCATCGGCAAGGACGATAAGGGCAAAGCTCGCTATGCCTGCGTCCGCTCGATTACGGGTGACTTCAAAGGAGAGATAGCAGGTTCGGACAAGCACTATGCGTTTAAGCTCGGCGATAACGAGCTTGATTCAGTTCACGTATTTGAAGGTGCCATTGATGTGCTGTCCTGTGCAACACTCATGTCGGCTGCCGACATGGATTGGATCCACTCAAACCTCCTCTCACTCGGCGGCATCCATCGGCAAAAGGATACGCCACAGCAAGGAGTACGTGAGCTCCCAAGAGCGCTTGAACAATACCTTGCCGACAACCCCGGAACAAGCCGCATCCATCTCCACCTTGATAACGACGATGCAGGAAGACTTGCCGCTAGCACAATAGCTGCTTCCATCAAAGCACGAGGCATCGAGGTAGTGAATGCGCCGCCGCCTGATGGCCTGAAGGACATGAATGACTACCTGATGGCAATGCGCAGGCGTTCCAAAACGAGGCCCCAACTAACAAGAACAGACAGGAATCAAAGCCGAGGCCGCGAACGCTGAACCCCCTTCTCGGCCAAGTGCACTCGTCCGCGACTAAGGGAGCGGACTGCCACGTTCAAGTACAGCAAGCAACGCCAAAGTGTGCCACTTTGGCAAAACTACACGGACACTTCGCGTCCGTGTAGCCACTTGTCAGGGGCGTGTCGCCCCTGAAACCCCGACCTAACAACCGAATACAGGAAGGAGCGTGAAGATATGGCTGAGCGCTACGTTCGCTATCACCTGAGGCTTTCTGAAAGTGATGCCAAAAAACTTGATGCTGCCGTAGAGAAAAGTGGGCTTTCAAGGGCAGCTTATATCCGCGTCCTTATAAACGGCCATGTCCCGATGGATAAACCACCGCCCGACTTCCACAAAATGATGAGAGAGCTCCACTCAATCGGCAACAATCTGAACCAGATAGCCCAGCGCGCTCACATGACAGGTCTCATCGACGTTGTCCGTTATGAAAAGAATGCCGCCGAACTTGCACGCATCACCACCAAGATCATGGCTGCCGTCTATGAGCACAGGAGGCTTGAATAGATGGCGACCACTTCGATCTGGGATGTGAAGGGTTATCTCGGTCGCGTCCTAATTTATGCGGAAAACCCTGAAAAGACGGAAAACCCGAAGTTTTATCAAATCGAAGGCACTGCGGACAAAGAGGTTCAGGGTTTGGCGGACGTTATGGCCTATGCCACCGATCCCACTAAAACCGAGCAGAAGATGTTTGTGACCGGTATAAACTGCCGCCCTGAAACCGCAAGAGATGAGATGTTATCTGTCAAGCGTGGGTACGAAAAAGACGGTGGGATCATCGCCTGGCATGGCTACCAGAGTTTCAAGCCGGGCGAGACCACACCCGAGACAGCACACGAGATCGGCGTAAAGCTCGCACGTGAGGTATTCGGAGAGCGCTTTCAGGTCATCGTCCGCACACACCTTGATAGAGGTCACCTGCATAATCACATCGTCTTGAACTCGGTCTCGTTCGCAGACGGCATCCGCTATCACAGGACGGAGAAGGATTATTACAAACTCCAAAGTACCTCCGACAGGCTTTGCTCCGAATACGGACTCTCCGTCATAAAAGACCCGAAGCGCGGCAAGGCCAAGCATTACGCAGAGTGGAATGCCGAGCGCGAAGGTAAGGAGACCTGGCGAAGCGTCATCCGCTCAGGAGTTGATGAGTGCATCACCAAAGCCAAAAGCGAACGGGACTTCTTTTCAAACCTTGAGGCGCTCGGCTACGAATACAAGATAGGCAAAGACATATCCGTGCGCCCTGCGGGCAAGGAGCGATTTTTCAGGCTTGAAAGAAACTTCGGGGACGCCTACACCATAGACGGCATCCGTGAGCGTATCCGTGCAGGCAGGGGCAAAGCGCAGATTCTGCCCGTTGCGACCAAACGCCCACCTGCGTTCAAGTCACCTAAAAAACTTCCGCCCTTCGCTCGCGGCTCAATCGTAGCACTGCACCGTCACTACCTCTACCTCATGGGCTACTACGAACGCCACGGAAACCCCGCCACCAACGCCCGCACCCACTATCTGCTCCGAGACGATCTGAGAAAACTCGATGAGTACGTTCAGGATACAAAGCTCCTTGAGCGTGAGGGCATTGATGATGCAAAAGGACTCAGCTCACTCAAGCACTCCCACGAAACCGAGATAGACCGATTGCAAAAAAAGCGCACCGAGCTCAAAAATGCCATACGAGCAGAAGCAGGATACGGAAACCGATATTCCACAAAAGACAACCCCGAATACCTTCAACTGAACCAACGGCTCAAGACATTACGTAAGGAGGTGGTGCAACTGAAACGTATAGAGGAGCGCTCGCACTCACTTGTTGAGCGCATCGAGCGCATAGAGCGTGACGAGGACAAGAAACTATCGCAGGCAATACAGAGAGGAGGACAGGAGAAATGGACGCAGCAGAACAAGCGGCAGATCAGATGATGCGCTTTGTATTCATGGGAACCGAATACACACTTCGCCTTACGGGAGCGGGAGCCAAAGAACTCACCTCGGCGCTTTGGTCGGCGGCCTCAACTGCACAAAAGACCAGAGGCAAGGCACGGCTCGCGTCTTTACTCAAAAGCGGCAAGGAACTGAAGGTTTTCAACATCACGCAAGCTGAGCTTGCCACGTTTGCCCGTGAAGCCAAACGCTACGGGGTCATCTATGCGGTTGTGAAGGCCAGAAAAGACGATCCCACATCCCGCGTGGACATCATGGTGCGAGCAGAAGACGCCGCCAAGATAAACCGCATCATCGAACGTCTTGAATACGGCAAATACGACGCTACCGATGTCGTCATCGAAGCAAAGCGTGAACTTGCTGAAAAGGCAGACAAAATGCAGGCAAGAGATGGTGGTGCGGCGAGTGTGCCGGAAAACACTCCACAAGCAGAGCGCGGCGAGCTGCAAAACAACGCCGATGAACTGCTCACACAGATCATGGGCGGCAAGACAGGTGAGGGCACTCCGATTAAAAACCCTACCGCCCCTCTGACGAAAGACCCGCATCGGTCAGAGGATTTATCAAAGAGCAGCGGGCAAGACGGCAAAACTACTGCTGAGAAGACAGGTGCCAAAGAAGGCAGAGCGTCCACCAAAACACGTGCAGACAAAGACGAACGTGAGCGAAAAAGCGTGAAAGCTCAGATCGCAGAAAAACGCATGGAGCGCTCCGAGCGTTCAAGTAACACGGCACGCAAGCAAAACGAGCAGACAAAACACCACATCATGCAACAGAAGAAACGTAAGACCCCTAAAGGGAAAACCGAAAAAGGCAGGTAAACCATGAGTGAAGAGATCTATCAGGCGATAAAGGAACAAGAGCAAAAAGAGGCTCCTATACAAGAAGCGAACGACAAGGGGGAGTTCGACAAACAGGAGTGGGCCAAAAATAAGAAAGCCGAGCGAGATGCGGTATACGAGCTGGTAAATGAAACGGCAACGCGCATACAAAACGATCCGGAAGCCCTCCAAGGTTATCTCGATGTGATGGCACGTTTTCCCAAAGGTACCCCGACCAACACACTGCTCATATTCGCACAGCGCCCGGATGCCACCCGTATAGCCGACTACGGTACGTGGAAAGGCCGCCATGAATACGTGAAAGACTTCGACAACCCCATCCATCTTTTCAAAGCGGGAGATGAATACACCAGAGATGACGGAAGTATCGGCACGCATTTCAATGTCGTCCACTTCTATGACGAGAGCCAAACCAAAGCCAGGCACATAGAGCCCAGATACCCCGCACCCGTAGAGCTTTTGCGCTCACTTATCAACACCTCACCCGTTCCCATCAAAGCGGTGGAAAGTATTGCGGAGGCAAGGCAAGGTGCCTACTACGATGCAGTCAAAGGTGAGATATACGTATCCGAGGGGCTCGGTGAGACGGAGCTTTTCCGTGAACTTGTTATCGAGAGTGCGCACGCCGAGATAGCACTTTCAGGGGATAACTTACTGCGCGACAACAACAATGAGGCCGCACATCTTACCGCCTACGTACTCGCCAGACGCTACGGTGTGAGAGATGCCGCCGTCATGCCCCTTGTGGAAAAGGCAGCAGAGGATAAACCCCTGACCGAGACCAAAGCCGAGCTCGCCCGTATCCGTAACGTCTCCAAAGCTATCACCGATCGTATGGATGCCGAGCTTGAAAAGTCGCGTCCGAAAAAGAATGCGCAAAGGCAGGTAGAGCGCGGTGACAGAAATGGCAGATGAGACATCGGTGAGTGTGACCTTGGATGCTATCGAATGCGGTTGTGTGCTCGATGCGCTTAGCGATGAGCGCAACCAATGTTTGCGCGAAGGAAAAAGCACCGATACCGTAAACGAGCTTATCGTGAAAGTGGCAAACGCACGGGCGAGAAAAAGCAGGGGCAGTCGTGAGGAGCGCTAAGGTTGCAGAAAGCATACTGGCACTGCTCGGGGTACCCGCAGTAATCTGGCTTGCACTTCTCATGACCCCGGTCATCACGGGTGGAAGTAGCGGTTTCTTGCAGCGTCTCAGTGCGGCCATGGCAAACCCGTCTTCGATAACATTGAGCGGGGGCAGCCTTCGGGTTGCCCTCGTCGCTTTAGGGCTCTATGGCTTTTCCATTGCAATCTTTTTCGCCACCAGGCGCAACTGGCGAAGACGAGAAGAGCACGGAAGCGCGAAGTGGGGGCAGGTAGGAAGTATCACCAGACGCTACAGAAGTCACGACCCTCTGGCTGATCGCATCATGACCAAAAACTTCCGCATGGGGCTTGATGGCAAAAGACACAAACGCAACTTAAACGCGCTTGTCGTCGGTGGCTCGGGAGCAAGCAAGACGAGAGGATATGCTCTTCCTAACGTCATACAGGCAGCAAGTTCACTCCTCATCCTCGATCCCAAAGGAGAGATACTGCGCACATCAGGGCATCTGCTGGAAGCAGAGGGCTTCGAGGTGCGCGTACTCGACCTCATCAATATGGAGAAAAGCCACGGATTTAATCCCTTTGTCTATCTCGACAGCGATAACGATGTACAGCGCTTGGTGACCAATCTGTTCAAAGCCACAACACCCAAAGGCTCGGTCTCACAAGACCCGTTTTGGGATACCGCCGCGTCCATGCTCTTATTGGCACTCGTGTTCTATCTGCTGTATGAGGCACCGGGAAGCGAGCAGAACTTCCCTATGGTGATGGAGATGCTTCGATCGGGTGAGGTGCGCGAAGATGAGGAGGATTTTCGCTCGATACTCGATGAGCTGTTCGATGAGTTGAGAGGTCGCGAGGCAGACCACATCGCGCTGAAATACTATGACGCCTACCGAAGTGGTTCACCCAAGACACTTAAATCCATACAGGTGACGCTCGCATCAAGGCTTGAAAAATTCAATCTTCAAAGCCTTGCAGCGCTCACACAAACCGACGAGCTTGATCTACCCTCGCTCGGTGAGCGTAAGGTGGCACTTTTCGCCCTCATCCCCGATAACGACACCAGCTT
>DBCW01000046.1:27143-27912 GCA_002293265.1 Eggerthellales bacterium UBA948 | reverse complement strand
CGAAGTATGACGGCAGTTTGCCCACGCACGTCCACTTTTTACTGGACGAATTTGCAAACGTCGCGCTTCCTGAAGATTTCGACAAGATTTTGAGTGTCGTTAGAAGCCGCAATATCTCAATTTCCATCATCGTACAAAACATCGCACAGTTAAAGGCTCTGTTTGAGAAACAGTGGGAATCTCTTATGGGCAATTGTGATTGTCTGCTCTATCTAGGCGGGAACGAAGCANNNATCGACACCAACACCTATGGGCGCACAAGCGGTATGCACGGCAACTACTCCACCAACTGGCAGATCACGGGCAGAGAGCTTTTGACCCCGGATGAAGTACGGATGCTCGATAACCGCTACGCCCTGCTCTTTGTGCGCGGAGAGCGACCAATATATGACGAGAAGTACGACCTCACATCCCACCCACGCATCAAGCTCACCCAAGACGGAGGAAATGCTGCTTATCGCCACGGGCTTGTCTCGCGTGCGGTATCGGGTGTGAGCATCGAAACGAAGAAGGCGATTGCACAAAATGCCAAAGCTGATGTGCCCGACACGAAGACAGAAGCAACCCATGAGCTACTCAGTGAAGAAGAGCTTGAAGAAAGACTCCAACCCAAAGACAAGGAGAATAAACCATGAAGAGACCCGATAAGAAAGATGTAAGCGTAAAGGCGCCCTGGGGAAGAAAAATCCGCAGGGCGTTTTTTATGTATGCGGCAGTAGTGGTGCTCGCAACGCTGCTACTTGCCGTGCCCACACTCGCATTTGCGGCA
>DBCW01000046.1:745-27072 GCA_002293265.1 Eggerthellales bacterium UBA948 | reverse complement strand
CGACCCGAGCCAAAGAGCCAACGGATTTCTCACCCTAGCAGGTGGTGTGATCATCACTTTTGCAAAAGAAATACTAACGCTTATCACGGGTTAGGGTAAAGCGCATGAAAACCTACGATGTTATCTACGCCGACCCACCCTGGGCGTATAGAACATGGAGTAAAAAAGGTCAGGGACGCTCCGCAGAGCATCACTATCCGACCATGACACTGGAAGATATCGCCGCCCTCGATGTTTTAGCACTGGCTAATTCAAACTGCGTCCTTTTTCTCTGGGCGACATTTCCTCAGCTTGAGGACGCGTTTCGCGTCCTCAAGGCGTGGGGCTTTACCTACAAGACGGTCGCCTTTGTGTGGGTGAAGCAAAACAGAAAGACCCCCCCGCTCTTTTTCGGACTCGGGCACTGGACGCGGGCAAACGCCGAAGTCTGCCTACTTGCAACGAGAGGGCATCCGAGGCGCATGTCGGCCAAAGTGCATCAGGTGATCGTAAGCCCCATCCGCCGCCATAGCCAAAAGCCCGATGAGGCGAGAGAGCGCATAGTCGAGCTTATAGGAGATGTTCGTCGCGTAGAACTGTTTGCCCGTGAAAGAGCGGATGGTTGGGATGCGTGGGGAAACGAAGTCGAAAGCGATATTAAGCTCAAAGTGCGACCGGTGAAAGAGGTGACTTAATTGGAATCAGACAGCTGGATTGTTCACAACCTGCAAAACGCACTCAACACATGGAATGAGAAGCTGGCGGAGATTATGGGGCTGCTCACCCTTTCACCCACGGAGTTCAAAGGCGGCGGAATCTGGGACGCTATCATGATGATACACGGTGCGCTGCAAGCTATAGGGCTGGCACTGCTCGTACTCTTTTTCGTAGTTGGCGTAGTCAAGACCTGTGGGAGTTTCGCCGAGGTTAAAAAACCCGAAATGGCCGTGAAGCTCTTCGTGCGCTTTGCGCTTGCTAAGGCTGCCATTATCTATGGGCTTGAGCTGATGCTTGCATTCCTCGATATCGTACAGGGGATGATATCTACGATACTTACCACGGTGGGTTTTACGGGTACGGGAAACACCGTACTTCCCGCCGAGATGATAACTGCTATTGAGGGCGTTGATTTCCTGAACGCCATCCCACTTTGGGCGGTGACGCTGCTCGGAGGGCTCTTTATCACAATACTCGCGTTCATCATGATACTTTCCGTGTATGGCCGGTTCTTCAGGATATTTCTCTACTCGGCCATTGCCCCCATACCGCTAGCCACTTTTGCAGGTGAGCCCTCGCAGTCGGTCGGCAAGTCTTTCATCAAATCATATGCAGCGGTTTGCTTGGAGGGAGCCATCATCGTACTTGCCTGCATCATCTTTTCCCTCTTCGCATCCACACCACCTGTCATCGACAGTGCGGCTCCTGTGGTAACGCAGGTTTGGGCCTATGTGGGCGAGATCATATTTTCCATGCTCATACTCGTCGGTACCGTACGCATGGCAGACAGAGTGGTACGCGAGATGATGGGGCTTTAAGGCACTCCACTCATACAACTAATCAAACCAACAACCAAATACTAAGGAGGTCTCACTTATGGAAGTGAAGATCAACCGCGAGATTCGAGAATACACCGAAAGTGTGTTCTTCGGACTCTCACTTCGACAGTGCGCGTTTTCAGCTCTCGCCATACTTGCAGCCATCGGACTCTATTTCCTGCTTGCACCCTTAAACCTCGGCATAGAGATGCTGTCGTGGATGTGCATTCTCGGTGCCGCTCCTTTTGCAGCACTGGGATTCGTCACTTATCACGGTATGACTGCGGAGCAATTCATATGGGCATGGGTAAAGTCGGAACTGCTCACTCCCAAACGCCTTATCTATACACCGCAAAACCTCTATCACGCTCTGCTTTCAAGCCCCGTAAGAGAAAAGCGTAGCCGTAGTAAGACTGCTAAAGCAGACGAGGTGGTGAGCGCCGATGTCTAAGACACTCAGAGACAGGAAACGTGCGGAGCGAGAGCGTTATCGCAGAACAAAAAGTGTACAAGATGCCATCCCCATCCGCTCGGTAACTGAAGACGGCATATTCTGTGTGGGCAAAGGCTTGTATTCCAAGTCATGGCGCATCACCGACATCAACTATGCGGTAGCAAGCCGAGAGGATAAGGAAGCGCTCTTTCTCGAATACTCGGAGTTATTGAACTCCTTTGACTCTGCCGCCACCACCAAACTCACCGTGGCGCTGCGAAGGCTCAACGCTGCGGACTTTGAAAAACGCATCCTCATTCCCTACAAGCAAGACGAACTCGATATCTACCGCAAGGAATATAACGATATGTTGATGAGTAAGGCCACAGGTGCAAACTCGATGGTTCGAGAGGTCTATCTCACCGTAACCGTGAAGCGAAAAGACGCTCAAGATGCCAGAGGCTATTTCAGGCGTACTACAACCGAGATGGCAAGTCACCTCACCCGACTCGGCTCCAAACTCACCGAGCTCGACACCGAAGAGAGACTTAAGCTTCTCCACGATTTCTACCGTGAGGGTGAAGAAGCTCACTTCTTCTTTGATGGTACGGACATCGCAAAAAAGGGACACAGCTTCAAAGATTCAATAGCACCCGATTCATTCGAGTTTTCATCCGACCACTTCAAGTTGGGAGAGAAATACGGGCGCGTACTTTATCTCAGGCAATATGCAAGCTACCTCAAAGCCGGATTTCTCGCAGAACTCACCGATACCAAACACGCCCTCACGCTTTCCATCGACATCATCCCGATTCCGACCGATGAGGCGGTTCGCGAGGTGGAAAAGCGCCTGCTCGGGGTCGAGACGAACATTACCAATTGGACGCGCCGCCAAAACCAGAACCAAAACTACAACGTGGTGGTTCCCTACGATATGGAGCAACAACGCAAGGAAAGCCGCGAATTTCTGGATGATCTCGTGACTCGAGACCAACGGATGATGTTTGCGGTGGTGACACTGGTGCATACGGCAGATTCACTTGACGCACTCAATAACGATACCGAGGCCATCAAGACGGTAGCCAGAAAACATCTCTGCTCCCTAACCACCCTCAAGTTCCAACAACTCGACGGACTTAACACCGCACTTCCCATAGGGCTACGTAAGATCAACCCACTGAGAACCCTTACCACGGAAAGTCTGGCGGTGCTTATGCCTTTCAGGGTACAGGAGATACAAGACAGAGGTGGGATCTACTTCGGTGAAAACGCCATCTCAAGAAACCTCATCATGTGTAACAAGGCAAACCTCCTCAACCCCAACGCTTTCATCTTAGGTGTTCCCGGCTCAGGCAAGTCATTTTCCACCAAAGAGCTTATCGCCGTACTCGCGCTTTCAACCGATGACGACATCATCATCTGCGATCCAGAGCGCGAGTACGCAAACCTCATAGAGGCTTTGGGTGGTGAGGTGATACGCATAGCGGCAGGATCCAAACACCACATCAACGCACTCGATATGGTGGAAGGCTACGGAGACAGCGGGGATCCCGTCATAGATAAATCCGAGTTCATCATGTCGCTGCTGGAACAACTCGACCGTAAAGGGCTTGAGGCCCAGGCAAAATCCATCGTGGATCGCTGCACCAAGGCAATCTATGACGACTACCAGGCAGGTGGACCACTGCCCACACTGGTTGTGCTGAGAGACAAGTTGCTCGAACAACCCGAACCCGAAGCCCGAAAGCTTGCACTTGCGCTTGAGCTCTTCACCAACGGCACGCTTGATGCATTCGCACACCCCACCAATGTGGACACCAAAAACCGCATGGTGGTCTACGACATCCTGGACCTCGGCAAACAGCTCAAGACTATGGGACTGCTCGTCATCACGGACGCGATGATTAACCGCGTCACGGAAAACTGGCGACAGGGCAAGCGCACCCACATATTCCTCGATGAGTTCCATGTGGTGTTTGAAAACGAGTACTCGGGCAACTTCTTCAACTCCGCATGGCGACGGTTCAGAAAGAGAAACGCTTTCCCGACGGCTGTGACCCAAAATGTGGAATACCTACTTGACAGCGTACTCGCATCCACCATGCTTTCAAACTCCGAGTTCATCGTGATGCTAAGCCAAGCGGCATCAGACCGAGAAAAGCTTGCCAAGCTACTCAATATCTCTGCCGAGCAGATGGGCTATATCACGAATGCGGATGCAGGAAGCGGACTACTCAGGTACGGCAGCGCATTGGTACCTTTCGTGAACAGGTTCAATAGGAATACGAAGCTCTATAAATTGATGACCACCAAGCCGGGTGAGTAGGAGAATTCTTCAGAGGCCGCCAGAAAACGCTGGCGGCCATACATAGCCCGCAGCTATAGTGTTTTTCTCACAAGCGCTTACTGAGGTGAGCAACAAAAAAGACTAATCCTCCGTTGTCAGCATTGCTTTTGCAAGCTATTCAAAGCTCCTATCATCCAAACTATTAGGCTCATTATCAAATCCCAAAACAATGTCTGCAATCACGTCCGGCGATGGCAGAAGGGAGCGCATGTTTTCCGGCAGATTATCGTAGTAGGAATACGTGGCAACACCGATGGGCTTGTCGGCGGCTCCCAATGTATATTCAACGCGGGTGCGATTTTTGCTCTTGCAGATGATGATACCGATAGAGGGGTTTTCATCAGGCAGCTTCACCGTCTCATCAAGAGCGGTAAGGTAGTAAAGCATTTTACCCACAAACTCAGGTTGGAACTCCCCGATTTTAAGCTCAATGGCAATAAGGCTTCGCAGTCTTCTGTGGAACAGAAGTAAGTCCACATAACTGTCATCCCCCGCCACGTCGAGATGGTACTGGTTTCCGAGAAAACTGTAGTCTCCACCCATCTCCAACAAGAAGGCTCTGATGTTATTGATGATGCTGGCTTCAAGCTCAGCCTCGCTGTGTTCTATGCCCATTTCCATGAAATCAAAGTTGTAGTCATCTTTAACGGCAAGCTTGGCTTGCACGCGATACTTCTCCGGCACGGTCTCGTCAAAATTGGTCTGGTTGGTCAGATATTTTTCGAATGCTCTGTTTTCTATGTTGTTAACCAGGACTTCCTTTGTCCATCCGTAACGCTTCGTCATTTTTAGATAGAATTCACGCTCGGAGGGGTCTTTGCATTTCTGCATGATTACTATGTTTTTTGTCCAACTTATTTCTGTTAGAAGAAGCGGTAAAGGTGTTCTGCCCAATTCTGCAACCGATGGTTGCAGAATTGACTCACGGGCTTCTGCATCTAATGGGTACATTGTTTTGCCTTGCGAGTACTCAAGATAGAAGCTGCGCATAAGCCAGAGGTTTCTCGCCGAAAACCCCTGCACGCCGGGAAACTCCTTCTGTAGTTCTTTTGACAGAACCTCGACGACGGACTTACCCCAACCTCTCTCTTTTTGCTGACGATCAATTTCACTGCCTATTTCCCAGTAGAGGTGTATCAGCTCTGAATTAACACGCTTCATCGCCTCATATTGACGGCGGTAGACAAGTTCTTTGATTTCTTTTACCAGCGAATCGTAAACCGTCAGTTCATTTTCCATCATCACGCTCTTTCTTAAGTCTTGCACCGCATGTTGCTAATTATAGCCGCTTACACAATAACGACACACCTAACATACCAACGGCGTGGAGTATCTCAGAAATAGTGAGAGGGGAAAACCACATGGCGACGATTCCGCAAGAGAAACGCTTTCCCGACAACAGTGACCCAGAATGTGGAATACCTGCTTGACAGCGTACTCGCATCCACCATGCTTTCGAACTCCGAGTTCATCGTGATGCTAAACCAAGCGGCATCAGACCGAGAAAAGCTTGCCAAGCTACTCAATANNGACTACTCAGGTACGGCAGCGCACTGGTGCTATTCATGAACAGGTTCAACAGGAATACGAAGCTCTATAAACTCATGACCACCAAGCCGGGTGAGTGAGGCTTGCAAACGTCGTCGATACCTGACCGACGACTGTACATTTTGAGCACCCCACACAAAAGACAAAGGAAGAAATCCTATGAATAGAGATATCAAAACGCGTGTCGTGACAAAAGACATCAAGACGCTTGATAAGCGAGCCGCTCTGGCTGGCGGAGTTCGTATAACGCACGCCAAAACGAAAGAGGCGGCNNGCCGTCAAGGATTCGTATAGAAATGGTGGCGACTATGCCGAAAACAAAGCAGAGGAAGCTGCAAGATCGACAACATATGCCACCGGCAAAGGAGCCAAAAAAGTTGTAGGCAAGACAATCGACACAACCCGTGATATGACAAAAAGCATCAAAGATGCCCGTCAGGGAGCAGGGGACGTAGCAGCTCAGGTAAAACAGGGTGCCAAAGCGGAATCGAGACACATTGCGCAGAGAATCAATATGAGCACAGCAGGCAAAGGCGCTCAGGTGGCAACTACTGCGGCACAAACAAGCAAAGGCAGCATTAAGCATGGAGCAAAAGGCTCGGTGAAAACAGCAAGCAAAGCTATAAGAACCGCCAACGTTACAGCATCTAAAGCGATCAAAACAACCCAACAGTCAGCACGGGCAGCAAAAGCGACAGCCAAGGCCACGCATGTTGCAGCACGAAATGCAGCCTATGCAGCAAAAGCGGCCTCAAGAGCGGCAGTTGCGGCAACGAAAGCAGCAGCAAGGGGCATTGCCGCCTTCGCGAAAATGGCGATAGCAGCAGCAAAATCTCTGGTATCTGCAATAGCGGCAGGCGGATGGGTAGCGGTCGCCATCATTCTCGTCATATTGCTCGTGGGAATGCTAGCCACAAGCGCATTTGGCATCTTCTTCACGGGAGGTGACATGGGAGATGGCAACCCGACACTTCGAGAAGTCGTGGCCGAGATAAACCAAGAGCACCAAGACAGGATCGAGGAAATCAAATCCTCCAACCCACACGATGAGGTAGCGCTGAGCGGAAGCAGAACGAAGTGGAAGGGAGTTCTAGCCGTCTATTCCGTCAAGGTTTCAACCGATACAGACGAACCTCTTGATGTGATAACGCTTGACGAGAAACGTCAACAGCTGCTCAGAGATATCTTTTGGGATATGAACACCATCGAAAGCCGAGTTTCAGAGCGCGAGGTTACCGAGATCGTGGTCGAATACGATGAAGAGGGCAATCCTTACGAGGCTTACGAGACAAGAGTGCTGCGCACGCTCTACATCACAATCACCGGCAAGACTGCATCCGAAGCAAGTAACGGATACGGATTTTCCGAAAGCCAAACAGCACTTCTTGTTGAGCTTTTAGGCGCAGGATACGACAGCGCCTGGCAATCGGTACTCTACGGCATTCGCTCGGGATCGGGCGATATAGTTGAGGTGGCAGAAACACAGCTCGGTAATGTAGGTGGCGCTCCTTACTGGAGCTGGTACGGCTTCAATAGTCGCGTTGAGTGGTGCGCGTGTTTCGTGAGTTGGTGTGCCAACGAATGCGGCTATATTGAAGCAGGAGTAATCCCTCGTCATTCCTATTGTCAAAGTGGTATAGCCTGGTTCAAAGAGGCTGGTTGTTGGCAGGATAGAGCAAGTGGATATGAGCCCCAACCAGGTGATATCGTCTATTTCGAGTGGGGTGATGGTGGTGATGCCGATCACGTGGGGATTGTTGAATATGTTGAGGTTGGACGCGTTCATACCATTGAAGGTAACTCTGGAGATAGGTGTGCGCGGCAGAGCTATGGCCTGAGCAGTGCATCTATCGTTGGATATGGAGTACCTATGTATTAACCGCCAGCTATTAGACGTAAACGCTGTTTAGCGATACTGCTGAGTGCTTCACCGTCTAGCAGTGTCTTCCCCTTAAATAATTCTCCTTTGAATTGTCAAGTATGGGATAATACTTTTATCGGCGATAAAGCTCTTTTACGACTATTGTTTTCCTTGGAAGGAGGACTTGTTGTACCCATGAGTTTTCTAGATCTTAATATTGATGATGAGTATCGCTCCTTGCTTAGCGATGTTGTCAATGATTTCTATTATCCGGTGCTTTCTCAGGCAGTGCTTTATAAACGGGCAGTGGGGTTCTTTTCATCATCCGCATTATTGGAAATTACCGAAGGGCTGGATGGCTTAATTCGCAATAATGGATGCATTGAGCTCATTGCGTCCCCCAAGCTCACTGAAAAAGACATTGAAGCTATTAGGGACGGATACAGTCGAAGAGATGAAATACTCACTGAATGCCTGCTAAGAGAACTGCGTGACCCTCAAGGTAAATTTGAGGAAGCAAGGCTCAATCTCCTCTCGAATCTTATCGCAGCAAAACGACTGACGATTAAAATCGCCTTTCTTGAACACAATAAACAAGTTGGAATGTTTCATGAAAAGCTAGGCTTGATGTATGATGCCCAAGGAAACATTCTTGCTTTTTCGGGATCAATGAATGAAACATCTACTGCCTTTTCTCATAACTATGAATCATTTGATGTCTTTAAGTCTTGGACTGCTGATGAGTCAAGAGTTATGAAAAAGCAAGCTGCCTTTAATGCAATGTGGAATGACTATGAGCCCAGTATAGTCGTGCGCGAGTTTCCGTCTGTTGCTATGGAAATAGTTGATCGATACAAACAATCAGCTATATTAGATCTTTCTTCGTATAACAAATCGTTTCTTGACGATACTATTGATTCTCGTAATTTGGAAGACATTCTTATCAGTGACTCTTACCCCCGTATTCCCCAAGCTATTCATTTGAGAGACTATCAACTCGAAGCTATCAATACATGGGAGCAGAACGGCTACAGGGGGATATTCGACATGGCGACGGGAACTGGAAAAACCATCACCGCGCTAGCAGCACTTGAGAGGCTCTCAGAAAGACTTAGTAAAAAACTTGCGGTTGTCGTTGTGTGCCCCTATCAGCACCTAGTTGACCAATGGAAAAAAACAATTGAAGAGTTTAACATGAAGCCGATTGTTTGCTACTCGACTTCTTCGCAAAAGAACTGGAGAGAACGAGTTAAAGACGCCGTAAGAAGCTATAGTATTGGCGCAATTGACCATTTTTGCATTGTAACTACTAATGCAACATTTTCACTTGATTTTCTCCAGAGTCAGATTGTTAAAGTCAAAAACAATGCCCTTCTTGTGGTAGATGAGGCTCACAATTTTGGCGCAGAGAAACTCCAGCACGCTCTTCTGCCTCATATTGGTTTTCGTCTAGCACTTTCTGCAACCCTTGATCGACATGGTGATGAAGAGGGCACACAGCAGCTCTACGACTATTTTGGAAAAAAGTGTATTGAGTACACGCTAAAAGATGCGATTACGAATAACATGCTCACTCCTTACTATTACTATCCGATTCCCGTTGTCCTTACACAAAACGAACTTGATGATTACATCGAGATATCTCAGGAGATTAGTTCTTCAATAGCAAAGGGAGGAGCAAAGGATAAAAGAATTTCGGAATATACAAAATTGTTGCTGATAAAACGCGCGCGGATTGTTGCGGGCGCAGAGAATAAAATCGCAGAGCTTGTAAGAGAAATTGAGCCATTCAAAAACGAAACGCATATCCTCATTTACTGCGGAGCTACGACATTAAGAGATGTGGAATACTCTGAATCACATCCGCCAGCCGATGAGATTCGTCAAATAGATGCAGTAAAACACGCGTTGGATGATATGGGGATGAGAATCCATCAGTTCACCTCAAAAGAATCATCGAGTAGTCGAGAAATAATTAAAGCAGAATTTGAGGAGGGAAAACATCTACAGGCTCTTGTGGCAATCAGATGCCTCGATGAAGGTGTTGATATACCTAGTATAAAAACCGCATTCATTCTTGCAAGTAGCACTAATCCAAAAGAGTACGTACAGAGAAGAGGGCGTGTGCTCAGGCTCGCAAGTAATAAGAGCCATGCAAACATTTTTGATTTTATTACGCTGCCTTTTCCTCTAGAAGATGTAAGGAAGTTTTCCCCGGACACCATCCGGGCAACAAGATCGTTAGCAATAAGAGAAATAGAACGAATGCGTGATTTTGCCGAGATTTCCGAAAACCCTTCAACGGGCGACAGCCTAATATACAAGATGGTGGATGCCTTTGGCATAGCACCAGGTGATTACGAGGAGACAGCATGAGTTCAGTTAGCGATGCGGGTATTGATAAGGATAAGTTGAACAAGATAAAAATTGCAATTATTAAAGCTGAAAAGGACAACCTCCAGACAGGCGAAAAAACGCATGAGGCAATGGTCGAGACCATAAAAAAGATTATATCGCTCGAATCAAAAAAGTCATTTTAAGGAGACCCGATGCTAATCAAGCGATTGAAACTACATAATTTTCGTCAGTATAAGGGTGACCAATCTATCGAATTCTCTACTGACCCCAAGTGTAATGTAACAGTTATTCTCGGAGATAACACATTCGGCAAGACAACGCTACTTCAAGCGTTCTATTGGTGCCTATATGATACTGTCAACTTGGACAAGCCAGACTCTCTTTTGAATTACGATATTGAGTACTCAATGGATAATGGCAGCATCGAAGAAGTTTTTGTTGAAATAGTTCTGATACATAGCAACATGGAATACATAATAACCCGTAGCGAAGAATTCAAAATGGTTGAGGGGGAGCTTCAGCGGCAGGGAAGTATTTGCAGGGTTTCATACTGCACCGATGATGGTCAAGTGGAGCCCCTTCCAGTTAGGCAAACAGAAGTGAAGAAGATAATCCGCACTATTCTTCCACAGGATCTATCTTCATATTTCTTTTTTGATACCGAGCGAGTGAGAAACGTAAACGAAAGAAAGGATTTAGCGGAATCAGTCAAAGGCTTGCTAGGCTTGACGGTGCTTGATAATGCCATTAGGCATCTGGGAAGCAAGTCGGCAAAAAAGAGTGTGTTGGGGCAATTCTACTCCTCTATAGACTCCGACGGCGATGCACGAGCAAGGGAAGCCCTGAAGCGTATCCAAGACGCTCAAGAAAGAAAGGATTCCATTGCTGAGCGCCTGAGCACCGTCGGAAATGAAATTGAAAATTACGAAATAAGAAAAGTGCAGCTTGAGGAAATCCTTCGAGACAATCAGACTACCGCTCAACTTCAAAAGCAAAAAGAAGATTTAGAGGCAGCGATAAAACGGGATGAATTTGCTTTTGCTGAGAACACGAGCATGGTATTAAAGGAATTCAGTCAAAACTCAGTCCACTTCTTCACTCGCTCTCTAGTGCGAAGAGCACAAGACTTTTTAAGCGCTGCAAAAATTAGTGACAAGGGGATAAAAGATTTAACAAGAATTACGTTAGACGAGATAATTTTAAGAGGAAAATGCATATGCGGAACCGATCTCAAAGAGGGTTCTGAAGCATTGGCGAGCATAAAATATGAGATGCATTTTGCTTCACCAGAAAATCTCGGAACTGCGGTCAGGTATTACAAGGAAAGACTCGATAACTATTGTCGCGCCTCGGAACTAACATACGAAAACATAGAATCAAGGTGCAAGACCCTGCTCACAACAAAAACTCGAATTCAAGAAGGTAATGATGAGGTTGACAACATAAGTCGGGAAATAAGCGGTAAGGAAAACATGTCGCGATATGAAGCTGAGCTCGTGGACGTAAAAAGGCGGCTCAAAGATTTAAGCAATAAAAAAGACCAGCTAATTCGTGATGACCAGAGACAAATCGGTGACATAGAAAAGTACCAAAAAATCTTTGATGGCACCGCCGTGGTGTCAGACAAGAATAAAAACACAATGTTAAGTATCCGTTATGCAGAGAATATTCAAACATGGCTAGCCTCTACATATAAAGAGAAGGAAGATGATATTAGACTGCGCCTTGAAGACAAAGTTAATTCACTATTCAAACGAATGTACCACGGACAGCGAAGAGTTGTTCTCGACTCTAAGTATCAAGTTTCCCTGTTGACGAGTCTTGCTTCAGATCTTGAAATTCATACAGGCGAATCAGAGGGATTGAATCGAGTTAAGAACTTTGCGTTTATCTCCGGGCTAGTCTCACTTGCGAAAGAGCGGATTGTTAGCAATGCTGGCGAATCTGAGCTCGATCTATCTTCGGAGCCATACCCACTAGTTATGGACGCTCCATTTTCAAATGCTGATGAAAAGCACATTAGTAACATTTCAGAGGTTCNNGTTGCCGAGCAGGTGATAATGTTTGTCATGAAAAAAGACTGGCAATATGCTGAACCCGTGCTACGTAATAGAGTTGGTTCCCAGCACCAGCTCATAAAGCATAGTGAAAAGTACTCAGTGCTAGAAAGGGGGAGCCATGTTTGATACGGATGTCAGGATTACTGGGAAACATGCAACCAAGCTGAAGTACTTAGTCGATGAGGCCAAGATTTACAAAAGACATATTGACGTATATTTAAATGGAGCGGTTTTCGGTCTGCTTTATAACCAGAGAGCGCAAAAAGACAATTCTCAGGATACCGCAAATATTCTTGCTGCTGTGTTCAATAATTGCCGAGAAGATTGTGTCTTTGTTTATCGCCTTATAATGCTTTTAGATAACAGCAATCCGCTCACTGCCGAGCAGCGAATAGATCGTGCTTTTCGTTATGACTCTGATCCTAATTATGCTGATGAGTTAAAGGGTAACATGGAATTATTTAGCTCATATGTTTTGGGCGGAATTGAAGTGCTATTCGAAAAGTTGACGGATGATTGTGTGAATGAAGAAGATTACGCAGTTAGAGTTTATGAAGAAATGCGTGATTACCTTGAAGAGATTAATGGCATCTCATATGAAGAGAAACTCGATGAGCTGATGAGGGATATTTAGCAGCTCATGAACACTTTCATTTCTCTCATCGGTTCTACTCATTTGAGAGCAGTATCCTTGAATCAGATTTTAGCCCATTTTTGCAAACTGGGCATCCGAATGAAGTCAAGTTCACGCACAAGTAGGCTTATTTTATGAACGAAAGTGTGTGCACGTGTGCCGATGAACAGAGATTCCCTGAAAACCACATGAACCCTCTGGAGCCCAATCTCACCATTCTTGGATCTATCGAAGAAGCATCCGATGATGACAAGCTGGTTAGCAGTGATACTGCGGCGGACATACAAAATGAAAGTCCAGTATTGTCTTTTGGGTTTGCTGGGCTACTTCCATGGCTGGATTCAGCATGGCCCCCCGAATCTTCTTTTAAGAGTATTCGGGAAAGCCTTGAAGAATCATTGCAAGATACAGATGATCTTAATGAGATTCAAACAGCATATCAAGATCGTCTGTCAACACTTGAAGATACACAGGTGTGGTTCTCTTCAGGCTTGGCTAACATGTCAATTGAATCCGCTGGACAAGTATTTTTCTACAACCTCAGACACACAAGCGAACCAACGCCTCTAATTTTATCAAACAACAATTCCAAGAACTTTATTTACAGCCTTTTGCCGCAAGAGAAAATACTAAGTGAGGATGAACGAGATGCCTTAGAGCTAATCAACGGGTGTGCGCTTTTGTTCTCGAAGCAAGAGAACGAGTTTGAGATTCCTACTGGAGAGGTTGTTTTTTACTATGCCATAGATATCTGTGGCTCCCTGAGCGAGCGTTCGGAAGTTGCCTTTTTCGTGTCTTCAGCGATATTAAAATGTAAAAAAACTTACTCAGTCATACTATTTCGTCACTCAAGCAGTTTTTTGCTGGCATTTGCATGTTCTGTGAAGGAAGAGGCCAGAATAGTTTTCTCAAATTGGATCAGCCCTTTTGATATTGATGAAGGTCAAATAAGTAGGATGATGGCCGACATTTGCTCATCAGTATCTGCAAAACGCTTCTATGATGATCTCGTTTACTATGCAGCAAGGGATTACTATACACACTCTGAAACGAACATATATTTACGCTATGAAATAGTTCCTTCTTCTTATGGCTCATATCCTTATTCTGGATATGGCTCATGTTCCGACAACCATTTCTTTTCATGGGAAGATTATATTGAGATAGTTGAAACAGTTCAGGGCGAACAACAAGCGAAATATGGAACCGATTACATTTATTGGGACTATTGCCAAATCGACCAAAATGGCAACGAGTATCAAATTGACTTTGATTTGCTAGAGATTGATATGGATATCCACGCTGATGATAATTTACTTGAAGAGGGTGACGACTCTGATTTTTTCGACGAGACTTTGCAAGTTTGCTCAGCGCCCTCAGAAGCTTATGACGATCCTATCGCTCTTTTAGATTGGATCTCAACACACGAGATGGAACCACGACCTCAGCCCAATGATAAAAAAGCCACTTCGCATCTGCATGGCTCAAATACAGGCCAAGGCAAAAGTTCTGTGCTGGAGCACCCACAACTCCGCAGCTCAAACACGTATCACGTAATCGAAAATGCAGATGCGCAACATGCACTAGCCACGCTGGTAGGAATTTTAATAGAAGCAAAAATCGATTTCGTGGATACTCGTCAAAGCGACGGGACAATCTGGTTGATTGGAGGAAAAGAGTTAGCTGGCATTGCTGATATTCTTGCAGGCATCGGCTACGAGTTTGTATATAGTGCCAGCCGCAAGGATGGGTATCCAGGGTGGTATTTGAAGTAGCACCATTTCATCCAGCTTTATTGATTATTTCAAGTGCCTCATTGAGTATCTCGAAATCTTGATCCGTGGAAAGGCAGCTAACGCTGAATCGCACGGAACCCGTTGGGCTTGTCCCCAAAAACTCATGAGCATAGGGCGAGCAGTGTAGGCCCGTTCTTACAGCAACGGCATTTTGACTGAGTATTCCACCCATTTCATCGGGGCAGTAATAATTGAATAAGGTAGATACAACACCGATGCGTTCAACAGTATCCACGTCGGCTATGATCTTAACATTCGAAAAAGAGTGGAGTAGATCTAGAAGTCGCCGAGCTCTCTTTCGCTCCTCGTTGCACACCCAATCTAAACCATTGTTGGAAATCCAGGTCAAAGATGCATTTAGCCCAGCTAAGGCATAGATGTTCGGGCTTCCCACCTCCATTCTTTCCCTCAGCGTCTCAGCGGGTTCTTGTCGTATTGAGTCCACCCCGGTTCCTCCGTGAAATACTGGCTCCAGCATTGCGGTTTTTTTGCAAATAAAACCACCGATTCCAAATGGAGCGAGCAAGCTTTTGTGACCTGCGAAAACAGCATAGTCAATATCGTCCGAAGACAGCTTTAGGTTGAGCAGACCAGTCGTTTGACTCATGTCCAGGACGGTTATCGCTCCATGACTCTTAGCAAGGGAGAATAACGAGTCAACCGGAAGTATCACTCCGCAAACATTACTCGCGTGAGTTGCCACCACAACGCTTGGGGCATTTTCAGAAAATGCCTTAACGGTTTCTTCGACGTTAAGCAAAAGTGTCTTTGAATCAAACGGGAGTATCTCGATTCTCACACCATTCATTTTCGCTATAGCATGAACGACCCTTGTGACCGAATTGTGCTCAAAGGGAGAGAGGTATATTGTCATCTCAGGCTTCAAAGACAAACCGAATAGAATTTTATTGATGGCTTCAGTTGCCGACGAAGTGAAAATCACCTGTTTATTTTCGCATCTATACAGCGAAAGTAACGAAGCCCTAGTCTCTTCAATCAGCGCGTTTGCCTTGGATGCTATCTGGTATTGACCTCGCCCAGCATTTGCGCCTGCTGTCCTATAGAAATCATCAGCGTACGCGTAGACACACTCTGGTTTTGGAAAGGAAGTAGCCGCATTGTCGAAATAAGCAAGCTTTCCAGCAGCCATCAGCACATTCTCCTTAATATATCGAAAAGCACCTGTCTTTTTTCCGATTCCTCAATAGATTGCCCCATTTCGTCAATGGCGTTCTCAATTTCGTTCTTTAGCAATTTTGCACGTGGCGAGTATGCTGCCGTTTGGAAGAGCCTTTTTTCTAGCTCTCCTTCGGTGTTAATAAATGCAATTTGTTGGCTAGCCTCAACCTCTATGTTGACATCACCATAGAGGAATTTCTCTGCACTCGTTATTACGTTGTTAATCTCACTTATGAACACTTCAATTGTTCTTTCGTCCCAGTCCTCAATACGAAGCCCCGTTACCGCCTTGAACAGACGTTTCAGCGATATTTCTTCATCATTGGTAAAAGCCTGCAATGCAACAATCGTTCTATTTGCCGACCCAGGGAGAACATATCCTCGTAGACCATCATTCAAGCCTTCACACCACTCAGCGATAATCGATGTCAAAGATGAATCGGGGTGTGCCTTTGGACCAAAAAGACTTCTCAGGTCGTCAGTTAGTCTTTCTGTGATAGCTGCGACATAGCTATCAAAAAAAATCTTCGCTTCCGTCACTCTTGAAAGCAAGCCAGTATTGACTTCTTTGCACGCAAACAAATCTGGCAGATTGTCAAAAAGAAAACCTCTCGGGTTTACATCGGATCGCTTCAAAGCCCTAAGAAAATCTACATAAGCCTTATTTATAGGTTCGTAATTGTCCGATATAGATGATCCTCCATAAATTCTTGTGGCGGTTTTAGCAAAGCGCGGAAGCGCGAGATACCATCGATACATCGCATCAGCTGCTTGAGTAAAGTCACCTGCGCTAGCATTGCTTTGTGAGTGTGTAGAGAATGCTGAAAGCACACCATGCACGAATTTCGCCCGCTCCTGTGTCCACTCTACAGGTTTGATCGTAAACTTATCCGGTGCCGAGTCAATCTCGTTTAGAACTCCAGCTGTAAGCCGCTGCTCCTCTTCCCCTTTCATTAGAAGAAGATTATTCCAGTCCTCTCTAAGTACAAGTCCTAAAAACAGTATGACAAGACCTCTTTTGAGACCTATTTGTTTTTCAGAGGTTGTGAGAGATTCGTAGAGGTCATTAAGCGCACTGCCTTCTTTTCCAGAGTAGACGAACTCACGTATCACAGAAAACAGATAGCCGTAATTGTCTCCATCAGGATTGAAGTTTATTCTAGGTGAACTCTTTATGTCTTCGATAATCCCAGTTACAGCAAAAACACTCCGCATGATAGAGCACTCTTGTCCGTTTCCCTGAAGGCCAAGGTTCGCTTCAAGCTGCGGGCGACAGAGGCCGTTCAAAATTTTTGTTCTACTATGAACAGCTGCCGGCGATAGCTCGTTTTTGTTAATGGCCTCATTGTTTATTAAGGGTGTTTTTGGGTAGGCGTCGTCGCATATTTGAGATAAGAGTGCTGATAGCTTTGCTTTTCTGTTAATGGTTCTTTTAACTCCACCCTGAAAGAAATGCGCCATTTTTAACTCTGGCTGAAAGAACTCCGAATTAAAGCTGGCGATAACTTCGGAATAGTCTTCAAGCATGACATCGTATTCGTCTGCAAGTAGTGCGTCTTCTCTGACATCTTCGCCCAGACAGTGAGCTGCGTAATACTTTAATACTATCTCGTTTATGTCTTTATACTTCTTTGGGAGGATAAAGACTATTTCAGGATATTTTCCTGAAAGCTCTTCTATCGATTTTTCGATATCCTTCAGATCGTCTTTGTCATAGGGTAATATGGCAAGAAGATGCCCATCGGCATTGTCATTTCTGGTGAGCCCGTTTTCAACGATATTCCAGTAATTATCCCCGCTTATGTATTTACACTGAAAGTATCTGACAATTTCATTTTCATCATTGTGTCTTGACGGATACATAGCTTTTCCTGAGGCAATCCCGTTTAAAACATCTTCAACGGAAAATTTGCCCCTCTCGCGTTCAAGGAATCTTTTAATCTCTTCTTCAATGTCAACTCCTGAAGATTCTTTCAGTTTGAGGTACCCATTGCTTTTTCGGAGATAGATAACAGCGTCTTTTGTAATCAGTGACTCTATTGATGCATTAACTTCATGAGTGGATAGATCGCCTGATGAAAAAATTCCTATAATCTGCTCTTTGGTAGGCGCAAGGCATTCAAATTGAGATGCTGCATAGATAAGCATAAGTGTTTTGATGATCTTTGCCTCTAAGTGACTATGATCTACTCGTAGCAGTATTCTTGCCGTCAGCTCATACAGCCCATGAATCTCGCTGGTATAGGGTTCTTTGCGAAAAAGAGGCTCAAAATAGTCGTAAAGATTGTCAGGTGTTACAAATGCGAGTGCATTTTCGTTCAGAGCTGAATATGCTTCAATCAAAGAGTTCTTTTCGTTTGAGACCAAGTACGTAAAAAGAGTTCTTTCGTTTTGAGCAACCCGTTCAGAAATACGTGGTAACAGAAATGTTGTAACGGGATGCAAGGGGTAGCAACCTCTAATTACAGTACTCGAACTGGTGCTGTCTATAAGGTTGTTTGCGACAGACCTATCTTCGAGAAGGCTGAGTGCCGACTCGTGCCGACTCACATAATCAGCCCATTTGTCTGCATCCTTTATAATGGAGGACTCAATTAACTCATACGACTGCGTAAAGCCATTACGTATTTCTATATGCTCAAAACGCCCAGAAACGCCCCTCCATCCATCCAAACGTTCCTTGGGGAGTTTGCCATCGATATAGTTTGCGATATCCTTGTGGCATATTAGGAGCAGATGGATTTGATGGTTCGCGCTCCTATTGCATTTTTCGGCAAAGTCCTGCAATAGCTTTACGTCACTTAGCGTGGCATCCTGAATGTTTGTTTCAAGATACTTGCTGAATTCATCGTAGACAACATATATGCCATCGTAACCATGATTCCTAAGGTGTGAAACGGTTTTATCGAAAGTGCTTACCACATCTAATCCCATAAAACTGTTGAAGGTGCCCCCCGACGTGAGAGCCGGGTAGAGCTCCAAAAACTCTTCATAGATGTCGATATCGAAGCTGTTAAGTGCAGCAACAAACTCATCTGCATTTACGCTAATGGAGTTGGAAAATTTCGTGTACGTTTCGGGGTATTCAGTTTTCCATATTTCGATTGCTGATAACGCGCCCTGGATGTTTGTGTCTGGCATCAATTCCTCAAGACCCTCTACCCTAAGAGCAGATTGAAGAGCTTGAAGAAAGGACTGAGCAAGGCTTGGTGTGTTTCCCGTGATCACAACAGGCAGTAGCCGTCTTCCATCACTCAAGTATTCTTTCGCATATTTAGCAAATTTGGGAGAATTATTCTGAATGTCTGAAAAAAACTTTTGAAACAGGGAAGGGTTCTTTTTTGACAGAAGAGATAGTGCCATAAGAATGATGTGGGATTTCCCTCGTCCATAGGCTCCAACTAACACCTTGGCCCTGCTGTTCGCATCTGGGGCCGTAGCCATAAAAATGCTTTCGATGAGCTTGCAGGCGGAAACCGTCGGGATAAATGAGCGAATCTTGTCTTCATCATACAAATCGTACGCGACATTAACCGAGGAGTGAAACTTCTTGTTTGTTGATATCATCTTTTTTGCCATGGATGCCTCAGCTTATCGACTTGTAGTAGAGGCCAACACATCCTGCAAAGCAGGGTACGTCATTCAGCCTGATCACATCAAGACCGGCCGTACGAATTATTTTAAGATGACCCAATCTCTCAAGGTCTGAAAGCAAAGACGACAATGCGATCGTGTCAAGATTGAAAATCTTTCCGACAGAATTCACTTCGTTCAATATCTTACCGATTTGGATTTCTTTTTCTCCGTTTGAGAAATCCGCAATTGCAGCTAAAGCAACAAGTGGTGGCAACGCTGTTTTACCAACACTCTTTTTTCTATAAAGACTCGTTTTCCTGTTTTCAATTTCTATAAAACCTAAGTCACCAAAGGGGCTGTCAATGTTGTTTTCTGGAGAAACACGCGTTGCTCTTCGCTTTTCTCTAGGAACATATGTATCGATAATGCAGTTAAAATCATCTTCCAAAGATCGTTTGGCAACCGCCTCAGCATCGCTCATTCGGATATAGTTTTCAAGAGAAGTCACGAAGTCGTCCCGAGAAAAGCTCCGCAAGGGGAATACGTTATAGAAATAGTGCCACGCTGTCGCATAGTCTGCATTTGAGCAGAGCTTATAGTGCAGTAAGCAAAGAGTGCCCGTTTCTTCAATGTATGGGTCATTCTTATTGATTATGCTGCCCAGCTCGGTTAACGCCTGGCTCTTTTTGCCCGTTGGAGGCTCTTCGGTTAGTCCAACCGCTTGAAGCCAAAATCGAAGCGACTTAACCATATTGGCACCCAAACCAAGCGAGTCCATTGGATTTATCTTGTCTACACCGTCCGCTGAATACCCCATAAACACATTGGGGTTTGACCGGACACTTCTTATCCCTTTGCTAAGCCAGCCTTTTCTTATAAAGAATGTATCGTGAGCTCTGAATTTCAATTCGCTTCCTTCGTTCTAAGATATTTACGCATCAAGCAACCACCCTCAAGATATTTATCTGTCACACACTGACGGCAGTGCCTGCATTTATTGGCATCAATTAAATACTCTCCACCAACTATCGAAATAGCACTGTATTTACAAAGAGCTTCACATTTCAAGCACTGCCTACAAGCGTTGTACTTCGTAATCTGATACTTAGCCATACGAAATATATCCGCAGTCTTCGAAGAGTCGAGAGCTTTGATTTTTATCGCGTGCTCATAACCATCTTGGTGAAATGGCTGGATTGACAGCATGGGCATGTTACTCGATACATCGACTATTACTGTCTCCCCGACTAAAGTTCGACCAAGTTCAGGAGCCAATTTACCGATTGGACTAAAATAGCTTTCAAGTTCTTTTGAATAAGGCTTTGACAGAGATAACACTATGGCCTGATCTTCCGTTGCGCAAGTGCTGTATTTCAGCTTTACTGATTTCGCTGCCTCTAGTCCGTTGCCTCCTTGTCTTGCCTTCCATTTACCTGTATCTACATACACATCTGGATCGGGTTTCCCTATTCTTGTAGCAAACTTAACAAGGAACTCTCGCCATTCCTTGCTTTGTGTGGGCATGTATACAGAAGACAAAAACTGGGCTCTTGGATTATTGTTTGGACAACACCAACATCCGACACGATCGTATCCAAGCATATATGCTTCATTGAAATCTAGGTCTCTTGAAAAAATATAAAGCCAAACTTCGATATCCTTCCAATAAAATATCGGAGAAGCGACCTTTTGCTTTTGTATTTTTACTGATTCGGCAGCGTCTTCAACGCGATTGTACTTGCCACGACTTACGGACTCGCACTTTCTGATACCGTAGAACGTAAGGATGCTCTGATTTCTGTAAAGACCGTTAAACACCCTAGAAATAGGTCCCGTCTTAAACATTGAGCAACACCATCGCATCATGCGAGCAGGAGGGCCTATATCTTCAGCTACATCATAGAAATTCTGCTCATTGTTAATCGCTGTTTTGAAAATTGATGTCGGATTGCTGTTGCGATATCGCAACACATAATCAATGGTGCTCGGAAACTCAAGTGTAGTATTTCCAAAAACGTGCACAAGCGAAGGATTCCCGAGAGCTCGTATTGTGAGGTCGGCTACTACGGTTGAATCCTTGCCGCCTGAAAATGATATAACTATATTCTCTTCGGGATAATCATACGCTTGTACTTGAATGAATTCCATCGCTTCGTTTGTTATTTGACTGTACCTCGCTTTATTAGCCTTGACGAATCTTGAGACGGAATCCCTAAAGACCTTATCAGAGTTTTTCTGTTTATGCAGCTCAAGACTACATATTATCTCCTCAGTATCTGCTTCCTCGAACTTCGATATCGTTATCGGCTTCGATTTTCCGTCAATGTAGTACCTGTTATCACATGCCCATACTGTTTTGTTTATATATTGCAAGGGCTTATTTTGAAGCACTTCAATAAGGAGGCGCTCCTCGGGAAACACAGGGCGCAAATCAGAGCCGAGATACTTAATTTCGCTATTGCACAATGGGCAAATTAACGGAGAACTGGTTTTGGGATTATGTATGATAGGGGTTAGACAATCTGCACACCAAAAAACATCACATGGTATGTCTTCACGTGTTTTTTGACCGCAGAGCTCACATTTCTCCCTATCGGTCTCTTTGTTACAGGCAGAGCACCACACGTTATTATTACTTTCCTATCCGCAGCCTTAGTCCTGCTGGTTGTTGAAACCCAGCAGAATCATTCTATCGCTTATTGATTGGTTTGAGAACGGATAGGTCCTGCGGAGTCTCGAGAACAGCATTTTAGCAACAATGAATCATTGCTAATTATCGAAAGCGCCTATAGCATTTTAGGAACGACTTCAAATCATCTAAATTCTCTGTCTGCGGACGCTCTCGACACCTCAGTCTTATCACTCCCGTTTGCTGTCGTACATTATGAATAAGGAGGCCATCAAGGACTCTTTTAGATGTGATCATTATTTCAGTGACTTTTAAATCTTTGCGTGAGAATCATCGAACATGTAGCCGAATAAAGCAGGAGGTAATTTATGGATTACTCACAGATAGGGCTAGCACGTTTTATGATATATGAGTACCTCAGAAAAAGACGATACACTTTCTGTGATGGCTATATACTGATTGAGAGATTGTCGGTTATTCGTGTAATGCTCCATGTGTTTGCATGTGCTCATATATGAAAGAAAATATCGGTGAACGTGTCTTTCAAAAACACTCCGAACCGTCTACAATGGTTAGCTCTACCGAACATATGTTCGGGCAGACGGGCAATGAGGATTACAGTGTAGGAGTTGCTATGGAGGAGACAGTGGCGTGTCCTGTGTGTGGTAAGAAGATCATGGATATCGATTGGGTGGGCAAATGGGCGATAGAGACAAAGTGCCCCCGGTGCAAACGCCTGATTACCGTAAAACGCTCGCAACTCCAAACAACGAGGAGCAAACGAAAGCCCGGCTCCTGATAGTAAAACCCCTCACTTTTTCCTGATGTGCACATAGCACGTCAGCTACCGAGCAACGGGTCCGCACGATAATGTGACGAGACACCAAATGGCCGGAGTGAAGCAAAGACGCTTCGCTTCGGCCTTTTTACTCTACGCGTCTTTTCTTCGCTTCGACGGGAAGGCGCGTTTTGTTTTTCCTGCTACAGGCAACCAAAACCCCTTGCACTATCCACACCTTACGCATCGCTAAGGCGCAGGCAAGAGCGCCGCCTCTCCCTTCTGTTTCGAAGTTTCAAAAAACAACGGACAGAAAGGGACAGATATGTCTTATTGGAAGTTGCACTACGGGCTGAAAATCCAGCGCAAGAACAACCGTACTCTCTACATAGTCACCGTCTTGTCTCAAAAAGGAAGAACCCGTGATGTTGCGGTGACCAAAGATGTTTACGAGACCATCAAGGAATTCAAAAATCAGGACAAGCATTTCAAAAACCAAGACGAGCGACACAAAGAATACCTATCACTTTCCGAAGAAGAGATCGCAGGTCGCGGTGGGGCATTTGCACCCTCTGCCGAAGATGTGGCTTTGCACAGGATGCTCATCGAGGAGCTAAAAGACGCATTCCTGCAATTGCCACCCGTGCAGGCCAGACGCTACCTGCTCGTTCACGCACTGGGTCTTTCCTATGCGGAGGTGGCGCTTAAAGAAGGTTGCTCGAAAAGTGCCGTGAAGCACTCACTTGTGCTTGCCAAGAAGAATCTTCAAACAATTTTTCAAAACAGACTGCCCGAAACCCCCTCTGAGTGAGGAAAGGGATAGAGAGGGCATTTTCCTCTCGGGCTCTTTGAAAACAGAATAGTTCAGTCATCAAGTACGTTCCCGCCACAGGAGATGGAAATCTTCGAGCCATGCAAGGTTGACCTCGCGACGACGCTGTCAAAGCCACCAGGCAGAACAGCAGAGCGAAAAGGCTTCCTCATAACCCGGGTTGCTCCCGGTAGGTGTAGACCAGCGGCGGGGATGATGATACTCACGCAGATCGGTAGCAGGAGCGTTGAAGCCGGGCATAAGGCCGGTGAGCCGTCGCTAGCAGCCGTTGCGTCTCGGTAGAAGCCGAGGGGCTAAAACCCCGTGGAGCCGTAAAGCAGACGGCCGCTTGATGATCCCCCGTCTTGGGATGTCGTGGACAAATGAAGGCAAAGCAATAAAAACCAACGAACACGGCGAGGCGGCACAGCTCCTGTCAAAGCAGGAATTCTCGTGCCACCTCACCTTACATATCCGAGAGAGGAATCCCATGACAAAACAGACCAAACGAGGTGACGTATTCATCGCCGATCTCGACCCTACAACAGGAAGTGAGCAGGGTGGAAGTCGTCCTGTGCTTATCGTACAGGCAGACCGGGGAACCAAAAATGCTCCCACAGCCATAGTATTGCCGATAACATCGCAAAGCAAACCCGCTCTTCCTACTCATACGCCTCTTGGTGGCACGGGAGGCCTGAGCGATAACTCAATCGCCTTGGCTGAGCAAATACGAACCCTTGATAAATCGCGTTTGGCTCATCGCATCGGCTCGATAGGTTGCTCACGCATGGCAGAAGTGGACGCGGCCATCAAATGCGCCCTTGGGCTTACAAATGATGCCCTATTGGCTTCTCGCAACATCAAGACACTGTGCCACCGCTGTAAGCAAGACTACGAGGACGCAGGTTACACGGTGCGCCACGTTGGCGGTAGGAGTGCTCTGAAAAATACTTGCGATTACTGTAACACCGGCATAGGTTTTGACTATGAGGTAGAAGGAGGCAGACAGTGATTAACATTCCCAGCAAATTGAAGCAAACAGCTCCTCCGTCCAAAGCTTTTCCCATGCGTCACGGACTGCACGAGGTGCTTTTCTCAAGCTACCCCGAAGTGCTCGGTGTTGAGGCGGTCGCAGACATCCTCAATATTCACCCCAATTCCGTGCGAGCACTCATCAAGCAGCACCAGATACCGGCCAAGAAAGTAGGTATGAAATGGGCGGTGCTTCGTGAGGACTTGAAGATATGGATGCTTGACCCGTCCAACTGAAAGCGCTTGTCAAGTGCGCGAATCGCATCAGTAGATGTGCGAATTCACACCTTTGCAGCGGGCGGATAAATCCAAGAATCTAGTAACGGAATTATCAATCGCTTACAGGAGGTGGACACATATATGAAAGTAACCAGTCAAGGAAGTATCGAGAAGCGAGGCAAGAACTCATATCGGGTCCGCTTCTGTTTGGGAACCGACCCGATAAGCGGAAAATACCGCTACAGCCCGTGGCGCAGCGTAAAGGGAACCAAGACCGATGCGGTAAGGGAAGCGGAAAGCTATAGGCGCGAGCTCGAATGCGGGCTCAGGGTGGATTTGCAGGACATGACCTTCGGGCAGTTCGCAGCGCTGTTCCATCAAGATCGGATAAACACCGGCATCGTGGAAGAGGCGACACTTTCTGCCGAACGGATCATCATCAACGCGCTCAATCAATACTTGGGAGACGTTGCGCTGGTGGATATAGATGTGTTGCTGATAAAAGATGTAATGGCGCGGATGGTGTCGGTTGACGGTAAAAGCATCAGCCGGATGCATGATATAGTGATGAAGCTCAAACAGATCATGCGAGAAGCGGTTGTCGCCGACATCATCATCCGCGACCCCATGATAAAGATCAAAACCCCCACGAAGAAAAAGCCTGTTCGTAAAAGCCTCAAGCAGAGAGAGGCCATCGCGCTCTACACCGTTTTAGCCGCGCTTCCGCTCGACAGGAACACGGTAGCTGTCTATCTCGGTCTGGCTACAGGAATGCGCAGAGGCGAGATACTCGGGCTTTTTTGGGAAGATGTGGATCTGGAGGACAAGACTTTGAATATCGCCTATGCGATTGATGTGAAGAAGAACAGGAAGGCCCCTAAAAGCGATGCCGGCATCAGGAGGATTTCGATAGACGATGAGACCGTCAGACGCTTGAGAAAATGGCAGAAGATACAGGCTGACATATTACTGGCCAACAACATCACCATAAGCCCCAAAACCCCCGTATGCTCAAATGCCTTTGGAGGTGTGACCGAACCATCGAGGTTCTACAACTGGTTCAAGGACTTTTGCGTCGATAACGGCTTTGGCGAGTGGACTGACTCCGAGGGCAATGTGTTGCCCAAGCGCAGGTTCAACGAACAAGGCTTTCCCGTTGACGAGAACGGCAAGCCCTATTCCCGTTCCAACAGGCCGAAGGCAGTAAAGAAGCACTACCGAGGTTTGAAATTCCATGAGTTACGCCACACGCAAGCCACGCTGCTCATTGCAAATGGGGTGGACATCAAAACGGTACAAAGTCGCCTCGGACACTCCCGTGCATCCATGACGCTCGACTTTTACGCACACGCTCAAGAGAAGCAAGACAGAGCAGCCACTACCTTGTTCAGCAAGCTCCTGAAAAAGGCTTAAAACGCCTCTGAAAAACACCGAATTTCGCCCGATTTCCATACCCATCCATATCCAAAATGGATTTTTCAGACCTAAATCAAAAATAGGGAGCCTAAAACAGGCTCCCTACCAGTAGTTTTGGTGGAGCTAAGGGGGATCG
>DBCW01000046.1:0-561 GCA_002293265.1 Eggerthellales bacterium UBA948 | reverse complement strand
CTCCCAGCTGAGCTATAGCCCCACTTATTGCTGAAATCAAAGCGTATTTTAGCATAACTCTGCGCTCAAGTTCTTACATAACAAAAGCGTGACAAAAACTCTTTGCTGCTCAGGTGCTACTTGTGCTCTGATAAGCTTACACAACACACTGTTGCTTATCGCTCAGTTTGTTGCTTAGAGATTTTTCGGGGAGATTTATGCAAGAAAAAGCTATAGCTACAATTACGACTGCGAAGACAAGTAGTCGAATTTCCAAACATACAAAAGGTTCAACCACAATAACACCAACGCCTGCCCAACCTTGCGCGGATCGTCGTTTCATTCGCACAAGACGACTGCTCAGAGAAGCTTTCACTCAACTACTTGAGGAGCGTGGGCTGGACAGCTTTTCTGTTGGCGACCTTACAGAGCGTGCCGACATCAACCGTGCTACATTTTATGCCCACTACAAAGACATGGGCGACATGCTGCTCTCATTTGAAGATGAGATCATCAACACCTTGGCCTCTTTGGGGCCAAAAATCAAAGCCGTTGGGGTTAAAGAGCTTGCCAAATTTGCCA
>DBCW01000119.1 GCA_002293265.1 Eggerthellales bacterium UBA948 | reverse complement strand
ATCTTGAAAGACTCAGTGCAAAAGGGCGTTTGGGGTAGCCGCAAAGATTTGCACTGTGGTTTTCAATTGACTCTAATCACCTAGCACTCTGGAAAATATATAGAATTTAGCTTTGTACGGATAGGTATGATATACTGAGTGTGCAGTGTCCGGGAGATTGGAATCCAGGCCGGATACGCTATTTTAATTGAGAGCCGTCACGCTAATGGCGGTTCTCACTATTTTTACGTACTCGTCGCCTGCTTTTAAAGTCTTTTATCAGCACGCGTAATGCCAGATAGATATCGGCAATCGCTGCCAAAACGAAAATTATTGAAGCCATAAGGTATCTCCCCTCTGCATAAAACATCAAGAGGCGTACCCGACAACGAACACCACACATAAATAATGATATGCTATTTAATATAAACTAGCAAGACAGAATAGTTAAAAGCTAATGTATCATATAGAACACTTTTAGATATCACAACTGTCAATGTTTTGCTGCATACAAAAGCAAGCTGTTTAGACTGCTTTGGCACTTTTCTTGGTAATACGCAAATCATTTAAACTTGTTAAGGCAAACGATATCAGAATGCAGCAGCCCAACAGGTAGACCAAGATGCCGCGATGAGTAAATAGTGCATGCACAAAAACGTGGTTGGCAGTTACAAGCATCCAAAGTATGGGGGTAATGCTCATGAATATTATCGCGATAAGCAAAATTAGTGTTGCCGGTTTACTGCGTGATACAGCAACAGTTATAAGCGCTCCAATAGCTGCTACTATCGAAAGACCTGTAAGGTAAGGAAAGTAATCTAAGTTTTTCTCGACAGCTTTTGTGCGGGTAAAAGATAGACCTAGTTCGCTATCCACTGTGCTAACTCCGCTGCGATAGACTAGCTGATTTAGGGCATCTCCCAAAACGTTGTGTCCGGTGATAAGTGTCGCAAGTATCCATTTACTTGCCCAGATGAACACATAACTCATGCCCCACAACAAGCAGCTTAAGACAACTATCAGGATAATGTGTTTAATGTCTATGGGGGAGCCCCGGTATTTGTATGCAAGATAAGCCAACACCGGTGCACCCAGTGTAATTATAGGAGTTGTTAGAAAATCAAAAAACGTTGTGCAGGCACCTACTATCAAAAACAGAAAAGCAATATTAAACAGGGAGTCTTTCTTTTTATCCGTCATCAAAACTAAAGTGATAGTGGCAAGCAGCATGATCAAAAAAACAGGCACAAACGAAATAGCAGTTACCATGATATATGGAGACACTAAGCTAACTGCGATTAAAAAAGCGAGGCTAAGCTGGTTTGACTTTTTGGCTAATAAAAGTAGCGTGATGCACATTAAACCCAAAAATAACAAACTGCCAATATTGCGTATCATTACCAGATCAAAAAACACCAACAAGGGTTTAAGGAAAGACAGATATCCTTGCCAGTAACGTGTTTCAACACCGTGATTCCAAAATGCTTCTTGAACATCATTGTAGCTTTCCGAGCTTGAGTAAAACTGATTATTGCCGGTGATGGAGTTCTTAAGCATGATTTGCTCGGTATAACCACTAAGAGAAATCTCGTTAGTTACGCTGCCTGATTCTTGGTCTAGGATTTCTACAGACCTAACAACATTGTGCTCAACCCAAGCATCTGGAATAAGTGCCTGAAAAATCATTAGGATAGAAAAAATTGCAACGAGTGCAATAAGAGTGCCAATTAGAATGAGTATTTTTTTAGCAAATCCCCCCATGAAAACCTCGTAACTCCCGCCTTGATAACATGTAGAAACAAAGATGATTTTAATATCCCTTTTGCTTATTTTTCATCGCCCTAAACACCAGAGGCAATCCGCCTATTTTTAGGTAGTGCATCAGACTTTTGATGAAGTTTCCTTGTGACGGATTGCTCATTTGGGCGTGAANNAAATAGTTGTGAGTCGCTCTTCAAGAGCTGCCAGTCTCGCTTCATCTCATCATGTATGCGTGGTAGATCCAGTTCGCCACGGCGTTCATTTTCGGAAAACTCCTCGATGATGCGCTCGCGAAAAGCCGGTCTTAAATCATCACCAAGGCGGCTGTAGTTCCATAGGTAGGTGTAGAACTTTTTAACCAGATAATCGGCTTTAAGATATGACTTCTCCGGATGGGCATCCAAATATCTTTCCATCTCATAGTATTCTTCACAAACACAAAAGGCTTTTTCTTTGGAATTAACCGAGGAAGCCTCGTTGTCTTGACGATAATGCAAAAAGGCATCGTGAATAAAGTACACACGAGTGGCGGCAGCCCAGACTTTAAAGTTAAAAGAAGTATCTTGAAAAGAAGCCCCGGGTGTCTCCAAAAACCTGATGTTGTTATCTACCAAGAATTTGCGATCAAATAAAGCGGTCCAAAGCGATGGCGCCATATGAAAGGGAAAGTATTCTTCTTGCGGGTTAACTACTCTCCCTGTTCTGTCCTCAGTGATCGTCTCCACAAAAAAATCCGGCTTATTGGGGTCTGTCCAGTAGTTGATGTGGTTTGCTTTTACGACTTGCACATCATGCTTTAGGATTAAGTCGTATAGAGTCTCCAAAGCATTTACGTCCAGATAGTCATCAGATTCCAAGATGGCCAAGTAGTCGCCGGTAGCAGCATCCAGCCCTCTGTTCATCGAGGCTCCATAACCGGAGTTGGGCTTATCAATCAGTTTGATGCGCTCATCCTTTTGCATGTATCTTTCGACAATAGATTTTGAACTGTCCGTGGATCCATCATTTATGCAAATGATCTCTATGTCAGTCAATGTTTGTGCACATGCAGAGTCNNAGACACTCTTCAAGATAGCGTTCGACATTGTAAATTGGCATCAAGAGCGATACCTTCGGACTATTCATCTTTAACCATCCTGTCTAGTTTATAGCAAGCAATTTGTAACAATAGATTATCGCATTCATTTGTCTGTACTTTCGCGGAAAGAGTATTATGATAGAGTAAGTAGCATTAATTATACAAACTTTGAGGGATGAAAATTGAGTGTTCCGGCCATTTCGATACTGGTTACCATATTTAACACCGAGGCCTATTTGCCACAATGTCTTAACAGTGTAAAAAATCAAACATTTACAGATTTTGAAGTTATCTGTATAGACGACGGATCAAAAGACGGTAGCTTAGCAATACTCAATAAGTATGCCGAAGTTGACCCGCGCTTTAAAGTGTATCACCAAGAAAACCAAGGTGTTGGCTATACAAAAAACCGTGCATTGTCTTTAGCTTCCGGGAAATACGTATTCTTCTTAGACTCTGATGACTTTATCGATCTGGATACCTTGCAGGTAACTTACAAACGGGCTGAATCTACAGAGGCGCAAATTGTTGGGTTTCCCTACGACTTGTATTACGAGGGCACCAAAGAGTATGTTCCTAATCCGGTCACAGTTAACAAAGACTACATTCCTGAAAAAGGTACATTCTCTGCAAGCGATATCCCACAGACGATTTTTCAAACTCTTACGCCGGAGGTATGCAACAAACTTTGGTTGCGCTCTTTTCTGATCGAAAATGATATGCATCTGGGGGGTTATCACTATGCCGAGGACTACTTTTTAACGTATTGGGCAATGGCTGTAGCTAACCATATTTCTGTTTGTCAGGGCAAATATTTTTATCACTATCGCAAAGGTAGAGAAGACTCGTTGACCTCTGTGAGTGATGATGAGCCGCTGGCCTTTATAACCGCATACGCTGCCTTGCGGCAAAAGCTCATTACAATCGGCATTTACGATCAGCTCTTGCAAAGCTACCTTAACTTAACGATATCGGGTATTCACTACGAATATTCCAAGTTAAAAACGAGCAAAGGGCGAAAGATGCTCGCTGAATATTTACGGCAGGAAGGCTTTTTTCTCTTAGGTGTTAAGGAGTATGGAGCAGACTTCTACTACAACAAAGAAGACTACGCTTGCTACCTTGAGCTATTGCATCCTCCCGGGCCGTTAAGGCTTTTTGTCAGACGGGTATTAGTATTTCCAAGACGCGCTGTTGCTTATTACAAAGAGCATGGAGTTAAGTCCACGCTGCGGCGTATTTTTTGGCTCTTCGGTAGTTTGTGTG
>DBCW01000179.1 GCA_002293265.1 Eggerthellales bacterium UBA948 | reverse complement strand
TCTGGGGCAAAGCCCCAGCACTGCCTACTTAAGCGTGTGTTTACAAGACCACTATCATACCAAGTGACACAAAACTGCCATACCCAAACAGCTGCCTTGTCTCTTCACTGCATCCCTTAAGAACTGATGTACAGTAAATGTCGCGCAGAAAGGTTAACCCTCATAAAGCATATGCGATCATCGTGCTTGTGGTTGTAAGGCGACACCTCTCATTAACAAAAACTTAACGAAGGCATAACAACGGTTTAGAGCCATGGCTCAAAACCTCTACGACCACATGTTTCGACTATGTTTTGCTTTGATCAAGAAGAAATTCGCCGCTGCTCTAAACACAACTTACCTCTCATAGGTATTCAAGGATTGGGCTTATGCTGCCTTAGAATACTGTTACGATTTTGCAAAATATAGCAAGTCAGCCGATATGCGTAAGATCAAATCGGCTGACTTCAAGCGTTTTCTCAGCGAGAAAGAGCCCTTTTGCGGAAACAGTTATATTGGTTCAGGCAGTTTCTTTGCCATCCAAAGTGTTATACTGTTACATTGATAGCTTTTGTATGGATGTTTATTGTCAAAACGTTTACATGCATCGTTGGTGGTCGTATTTCGGTGTCGCTTTATTGTGAGCGTCAGCCTATTTCATCAACAGAGCTTTTATTGTACACAGCCTTTAGTGGAGGAGAAGTTAAATGTATTGTTCAAAATGTGGAGCACAAAATGTGGATGGTTCGCAGTACTGTGTGTCGTGTGGGGTAACTTTAGAACAAAGCCAACCTCAGTATCAACAATCACAATACAGTCAGTCATATCAGTCTTACCAACAGCCCGTTTATGGGCAACCGGACGCATACGGTAACGCTGATCCGCGTGACATTCAAGATAATAAGGTCATGGCGGTGCTTTCATACATTATATTTTTCATCCCCCTTATCGTTGGCACATATAAAACATCTCCATTTACAAAGTTTCATTCCAATCAAGGCACAGCGCTTGCCATCTGCGCAATTGCCTATTCTATAGCTTATTCGATCGTTTCTTTCGTACTCGCGTTTATACCCATCCTTGGCTGGATTGTTATTGCTGCTTTAGGTCTAGTGTCGCTGGTATTTTTGGTTTTTGCGATCATTGGAATAGTGAGTGCTGTATCCGGAACAATGACTAAGCTTCCGCTCATCGGCAATATAAAAATTCTGAAATAGGCGCTTAGATTGTCAATAATCTAGAAGTCTTTATCATAAATGGCTAGCAATAAAAACGAAAATGTTACTTGCATTTTTGCGTTGCGAGGAGTATAAATAGTTTTATCGAAGGCGGCTTGCCTCACTCAGATAGTAGGCCAATCAATTGGTCGGTCATCTAAGAATGACCAATAAGAATCGAGTGGCAAAGTCGCCTTCACAATTTGTTATTCAATCCCAGACAGAGCCATATAATCTTATAGACCTCTTAAATCGGCGAGACAATATCGTCTCTTCCATCAACTCGTTTTGTAATAATTAGATTCCGGAGAAACTCATAATTCTAACCAATAATCATATTCATCTGTTTATATAAAAGAGGCAATGATTTTTTCTTGCACTACATTACAGTAGTGTGCTAAAGTGGCGTAAGCAAAAAACGTGTGTTATGTTATTAAGAAGTTCATATAGACGAGAATGGAAGATCATGATCGCTGTTACTCCGCGAGGATTTAAAGATGTGTTGCCTGAAGAGGCCAGATGGCGCGAGTATATTACTACTCGAGTTCAGTTGGCGCTGTCTGCGTGGGGTTATGATCCCATCGAAACTCCCACGCTTGAAGTATTGGAAGTTTTGGAGCAAGGCGGAAAAATGAGCGAGACTCCGTTTAGGCTTTTTGACTCGGACGGTGCTTTGCTGGTGCTTAGACCGGACGTGACTCTTCCGATAGCCAGAATGGTTGCTTCAAGGCTAGGCGGAGGAAGTGGCCAATTAACCAAGCCGCTACGCTTTAGATATGTGCAACCGGTATTTAGAGAAGAAGAGTCTTTGCGCGGACAGGCTAGGGAGTTTACACAAATTGGCGTTGAGTCTATTAACATGTCCGGTGCTACCTCTGATGCAGAAGTGATCTTGCTTATGGTGGATGCCCTTAAAGCCTGCGGCCTCAAAGACTTCACAATCGCCATCTGTACCGTCTCAGTACTTCGCGAACTGCTTGATGAGATTGTGCAGATGGGGGATGCGACTGAAGAGTGGAAGTTAAGCGTGCTTGAGGCTTTTCATCAAAACAATGCTGTGGAGGTCGAAAAGCTTGCAGAAGACACATGTGTCGATAAACGCTACGGAACGGTGCTCAAGGCATTGTTGAATATTCGAGGCGGCAGCGAAGCAATCAGGCAGTGCGGGTCTTTGGTCGAGCCGCTTGGACTAAGCTCCGGATTGAAGCAACTGGAGCGCACGTATGCCATCATAGAAAATGTGGGCGCAGGATCAAATGTGTCGATAGATTTTTCTGTGATGAGTGCTTTTGACTATTATACCGGCCTGGTCTTTGAAGCTTACGCTCCCAATTTGGGTGTTCCTTTGGGTAGTGGCGGCAGATATGATCGCATGCTTGAAGCGTATGGCAATAAAGCGCCGGCAGCCGGATTTGCTTTTAGCCTGGAGCGCGTGATGATGGCTTTGCTGGAGCAAAAAGCTTGGGTAGACAACGCGATACTTAGACCTGAGCTCAACGAAATTGAGATTGATAACAATGACCCGGCATCAGCTTTCAAAGAGGCAGCACAGCTTCGCCTCAGTGGGAAAAGCGCAATTTTGGTAAACGAAGCAAATTACGGTGAGCTTTAGGTGAGGATTCTCAACATGGAAAACATAGTAAACGACAATTCGCAAAGTGGTGTTGAAGTCTCAAGTGCCAGGCTCAAAATTGCTGTACCCAAAGGCTCGTTGTATAAAGAGAGCGTGGCGTTGCTAGGACAAGCCGGGATCGACACCACAGGTCTTGATGATCCCGGCAGACAGTTAGTCTTTTTTAATGAAGGCGTTGAGCTTTATATAGTAAGACCAACCGACGCACCGGTTTTTATTAGTTACGGTGGAGTGGATTGTGCAATATGTGGCAAAGATTCGCTCGTTGAGGCAGCGCTGGAAGTCGTTGAGCTTACCGATCTAAAATTTGGTGCTTGCCGTTTTGTAGTGGCGGAGCCTAAGCAGGCTGCCGGAATTGCTGATGAAGCTTACCAAAAACTGGGAGTATTACGGGTTGCAACAAAGTACCCACGAATTACGGCAAAGTACTACCAATCTATTGGAGTGCAGGTTGAGCTGATCAAAATGCATGGCAACATCGAGCTTGCTCCTCTTTGCGGAATGGCTGATCGCATCGTGGATATTACAGCAACAGGCACCACGCTAAAGGAAAACAATCTGGTCATCATTGATGACGTATTGGCTTCAACTGCTCGTTTTGTGGGAAATCCGGCTAGCGTAAGAATTGACCCCAGGGTAAGAGCTTTAGCCGAGCGTCTGCAAAATGTTATAGATGTCAATGATAGAATTGATTAGCAAGTTTGATTGCTTGGTTTGTGTGTATGTTTATAACAGCCGGATAACCCAAGCAATACCCATCAAGGATATGAGAAAACGAGTTTAGTTAAATAAAAGTGTGCTAAAACAAGAAACGAGGAAAACATGAGGGTTGTAGAACTGGAAGTAGGACAGGATCCACGCGAGGAACTTATCAGGCAGTCAGCCACAGACACAGAGGCTCTAAGCGTGGCTGCAAGCATAATCGCTGAGGTCAAAGAGCGTGGTGATGAGGCGCTAATACAGTTCACAAAAGAATTTGACGGCGTGGATATTAACAGTTTTCGCTTGCCGGCAGAAGAAATCAATAAAGCTCTCAGGTTGGTTCCAAAAGATGTTTTGCAGGCGCTGCAGGCGGCTGCAGAGAACATCAAATCCTTTCATGAGCGCCAAGTTCAACAAAGCACTTTTATCACTAAGAACGACGGAACATTTTTGGGCACTCGTATAACTCCGCTGGAAAGCGTTGGCATATATGTTCCCGGAGGACGTGCAGCGTATCCCTCAACTGTGCTGATGAATGCAATTCCGGCTCAGGTGGCGGGTGTCAGGCGTATCGTGATGGTCACTCCTCCGCAAACAAATGGTGGCATAAATCCTGTGGTACTTGCTGCGGCACAAATTGCCGGCATCACCGACATCTTTATGGTCGGAGGCGCACAAGCCATAGCAGCTTTGGCTTACGGTACCGATCAGATCAAGGCTGTGGACAAGATAACCGGACCGGGAAATGCCTATGTTGCGGCTGCTAAGAAATTGGTTTTTGGCGATGTTGGAATAGACATGGTTGCCGGTCCTTCAGAGATATTGATACTTGCTGATGAGACCGCTGATCCGGCGCTCGTGGCAATCGACCTTTTGGCGCAAGCCGAGCACGATCCAAATGCCTCGACATATCTGGTAACTTTTGATGAGGAGTTAGTGGAAGAGGTAATTGCCGAGATTGAGAACTATCTGACTGAATCACCCAGGCAAGAAATCACAAAACAATCGATCGACGACAATTGTTTGGTTTTGGTATGCCCGGATCTTTCCACGGCCATTTTGGCTGTTAACACGATTGCCCCCGAGCATTTGGAGATACAAATGGATCAACCCATGGAGCTCGTGGGATTGATCGAGAACGCCGGGGCAATATTTTT
>DBCW01000078.1 GCA_002293265.1 Eggerthellales bacterium UBA948 | reverse complement strand
CTGTCATCACACCCGGAGAAGCCATTCTTTCAAAAGGCGTATCCGACTTCTTCAAGCGCATCATTGGCGTGGGTGCCTATATCTTCCCATTTGCTTTGATTTTTTGGGCAGCAAGCTTTTTTATCGAAAAAGGCGTTGCCGCATCTACAGCCAGAATGGGCATTGGACTTACTCTGATTATGCTTAGCGTGCTTGGCATACTTGGCCTTACAACTCCAAGCGCCACTCAAGTTCCCGAGCTGATATTTTTCGAAGACAATTTGAGAGCGCATGGGGGTTACATAGGCGGAGGAATTGCTTGGGCTTTGATCAAGTTGGTGGGAGACGGTATTGGTCTGGTTATCCTGATAGGTGTGATCATCGCCAGTGTAGTACTCATAGGTTTTTCTATCACCGGTCTTATTGAGCGCGTACAGGACTTTGTGCAAAACCGTATGGATGCAAGAGCTCAAGCTAGGGCTGAGAGTGCATACGATGTCAACGGTGATGCAAAAAATAGGCGCTCCAAACGAAATCTTGATGACGATTTAATGCCGGCAACTGCAAGACTCAGCGACGGCATTGGTAAGACCGCAGTTTTCGATGATGGTTATCAACAAAACGGTGCCGCGTATGATGTGAGCAAGGGCATGCGCCTAGATAGCCGACAATTCAGAGACCAAGGCTTTGGCTCCGGAGACTTTATAGAAGGTGAGTGGGATCCAAGTGATTGGGATGGCACAACATGGGCTGACGTATATGGAACTCCATACGATGACGATCTGGGATCAACTCGCAGAGTTTATGGCGACAGCAGATTAAGCATCAGCTCGCACGAAAACAACCTGGGGCAGTCATTTGAGGCAGAAGGCTTGGCTGTAGGTATTGCAGAAACGCCCGGCGATCAAAAGCAAAAAGCTACGAATAAAAAGGGTCAAAAATCCGCAAAATCTGCCAAGCTAAAAGCTGAAGAAGGATCCGGCACAGACACAATTCAAGATCTCAACTTTGAACTACCTAATCCAAACATGTTAAAGGCTTCAAGATCAAAGGCAACATCTAAAGCCGGTGAAAATGAACTTCGCAATACAGCAAATGAGCTGCAGAGCACCATCGAAGAGTTTGGCATAGATGCCAAGGTTCAAGGCTGGGTTGCCGGTCCTACGGTAACGCTTTTTAAGCTCTCACTTGGTGAGGGCGTGCGCTTAAACAGGATTAACTCGTTAGCTGACGACATAGCATTAGCATTAGCTGCGCCGGCAGTGCGAATTTTTTCACCAATTCCCGGTACCACTTTAGTTGGCATCGAAGTTCCAAATTCCAATCGAAGCTTTGTGCTTTTGGGCGATGTATTGCCCGATGCCCCCGAGGGCTCTCTGCAGCTAGCAATCGGCAAAGATGTTGAGGGTGCCTCAATCATCGGTAACTTGGAGAAGATGCCTCATTTACTTATCGGTGGTACCACCGGCTCCGGTAAGTCGGTCGCCATAAACTCAATGATCATGAGCGTGCTGATGAATGCCACCCCGGCGCAGGTGCGCATGATTTTAATTGATCCAAAAATGGTAGAGCTGTCGCTATACAACGACATTCCACATTTATATGTACCGGTGGTCACCGATGCCCAAAAAGCGGCCAGCGCTCTGGCTTGGGGTGTTATCGAGATGGAGCGGCGCTTAAAGCTTTTCCAAAGCGTAGGCGTAAAAAACATCGCGCAATACAACGATTACATTAAGCGCGAGAGAGCCGAGATCGAAAAACAAAGAGCAGAGGCTGCATTGGAAGCCGAAAAAGCAGCAGCAGAGGCAAAAGCAGCAGCAGAGACAGCGACTTTAAAGGCTGTCAACGAAGAAGATGCTGAAGACGATGAGAGCTTTGGCACCAACAGCGAAAACTCACAAGATTTTGCAAGTTCTAACGTACAAGATGAGACCGATAACAAAGAAGAAGCTGAGCCTCTGCCGGTAGAAATGCCACTTGTGCTCATCGTGATCGATGAGTTGGCCGATCTCATGATGGTTGCCGGTAAAGAAGTCGAGACATCTATCAGTCGTTTGGCGCAACTTGCACGTGCGGCCGGATTACATTTGATCATCGCCACACAACGCCCCTCTACCAATGTCATAACCGGTCTCATTAAGGCCAATATCGTCAATCGCATAGCATTTAATGTGGCTTCAGGTATAGATTCGCGAGTTATCTTGGACTGCCCGGGAGCTGAAGATCTGATCGGAAATGGCGACCTGCTATTCTCGAAGCCGGAGTACGGCAAGCCACAGCGTATTCAAGGCTGCTATGTATCAGAGCCCGAGATCGAAGCTGTGGTGGCATACCTTAAAACTCAGGCAACTCCGGAATATCGCGACGACATTTTGTCAACTGCTGTTGCAGGAATCTCGGTAAGCACGCTGGACAGTGGTGGTGGAGACGATGATCCGCTCATTTGGGATGCCGCAGATATCGTGGTCAGTACTCAGTTTGGTTCCACCTCAACGCTGCAGCGACGCCTAAAAGTTGGTTATGCCAGAGCCGGCAGGATCATGGACATGTTGGAGCAAAAGGGTATCGTCGGTCCGCCAAATGGTTCAAAACCACGCGAGGTTCTTCTCGATGATGTCTTGGATTTGGAGTCCTTAAAAGCGATAGAGCGAGCGGATGATCAAGGCAACGAGTGGTAGTATCATACACTGTGTTAGTGAAAGTGATTGACAATTAATAAAAACAAGGCGTACATTCCGTGATTTTGGTATAAAAATTGCATTTTATAGGGGGATTCTCGTTAGTTATGCTGTTTGTATATCAACATATGAGATATGATAGACAAAATGTTTTGAGGAGCATAGTTGGCAGAGCACTTCGGTAGCAAGTTAGCTGAAGCGAGAAAAAGACGGGGCTTGTCGTTTGACCAAGTCCACAGTCAACTGCGCATTACGCCGGCTATTCTTGAGTCTTTAGAGCATGCCGATTTCTATCATATGCCTCTTAAAGGTCACGCTCGCAATATGGTAAGTTCCTACGCGCGATTCCTTGGACTTGATCCAAACGAACTGACTAAACAATTTCTCAAAGAGTATCACGATTTTGAAAATCATATGGCTCGACGCGAAAGCTCGCCATCGTCATTTCCGGGGTACAGAGCAGGTACCGCTACAAGCGGAAATATCGAAAGCCGTCCTTCCAGTGTCAGAAGATCGGCTCNNAGGGTTTGGCTCTATGTGGAACAAGCCAATTCCTAAATCTGAACTTGGCCGCGGTTATGACTCAAATTCATTATATGTGGAGTCGGGCTTTGACTATAACCAAAACGAATATTCTGATAAAGGGGCATCTGAGTATGGATCTCAACGACGAGATTATTCTTCGCGTGCTACTAATGCAAGTGGATATTCTGCAACGAGAAAAAGTGAACGCGGTTTTGTTAACGGTAACATAAGGCGTGCTTATCCGGAGAATTCTTTAGAGTCAGGTGTTTATTATCAACAAGACTCTCGAGGTCTGTCCTCGCCAAGGCAGCGTGTGGATGGCAGAGAGGCTTCACGAGGGTTTGAAGCTTTCAAAAAAAATCCTAAGAGTGTGGGGCGTCGCGTAGACAGCAGTCATAGTGTAGGTAGTTATTCTACTAAACCAAGTTTACCATTCAGACTTTTGGGGTCGCTATTTAATAATCCGATAGCTTTGATCATTGTGCTGATAGTTGTACTAATATTACTGTTTGCTGTGTGGGCAATTGCAGCCAACAGCTGCAAGGCAGAAGAAGAAATTACGCCAACTCCTGTAGTGGCAGGTTCTGTTGTTACAGGGGATACAACTGCGCCGGTCGAAGGCACAGACACTAATGCACCCTCCACCACCGAGCCGGTAAACACCGGATTCACTTTAGTGGTAACGCCAAAATCCGGATCTGAACCTTGGACAAAGGTTACAGTGGACGGTACCGTAGTTTTTGAGGAAAACTTCTTTAGAGAGGAAAAAACTTGGGAGGTTAAGCAAAGTTGCATAGTGTGGACTGCGCAGGTAGCTAATCTTACCGTAAAGAAAAACGGTGAAACTGTTACGTTGGAAAACGATCCTTCAACCGGGTTCTCCTCCATAACCATCAATGCGAGTGATGCTGCTTCAACTTCCGGCACCGGCACCGGCACCAGCGACAACTCAAATAATAATTCAAGCACTAGCTCAAACGGCGGCTCTAATACGGGAACTAATACGGATAATTCGACAAATACCGGAAATGCGAACAACGCAAGCTCCGGATCTTCTAATACAGCCAATGCCGGCACTTCTGCAAATACCTCTGGCAACACGTCGGGCAGTAATGCTGCCGCAAACACTACCGGCAACACCGCAAACAATACGTCAGGCAGTAACTACGCAAGCACTACCGGTAACAATAACGGATCCGGATCCAGCTACACCGCCACCGCATCTAGATAAGCCGGTTCGCTCGATTGCCCTTATACAACCTTTCAGTAAACTCACGCTATACTATTGCAATAAAAAAACCGCCCATGATAATTTACCTACAACCCAGTAGTTTATTTCTGAAAGGAGTGAGCCAGCCATGGCTAAGGATGAGAGTTTTGATGTGGTTTCTGAGGTAAACCTACAAGAGGTCGATAACGCGTATCAACAGACGCGCAAAGAGCTGTCACAGCGTTATGATTTAAAGGACAGTAAGGCTACCTTAGAGTTTGACAAAGGAAGCCAGCGTTTTACACTAGTGGCTCCAAGCGACTTTGTTGCCGGGCAAGTAAAAGACGTATTGAACACCAAACTTGTGCACCGCAAAGTTGATCTCAAAAGCGTAAAGTGGGGAAACCCTGAGTCTGCCTCTAATATGCAGATCCGCATTATCGGAACCATCGTACAAGGTATCGAGAAAGACGTAGCCTCAAAGATCAACAAAGATATCCGTGATTTAAAGCTTAAGAACGTAAAGGTTCAAATTGAGGGTGATAAGCTGCGTGTCTTCTCACCAAAAAGAGACATGCTGCAAGAAGTGATCACATTTTTAAAAGAGCAAGATTACGGTCAGCCCCTGCAGTTTACTAACTATAGATAGGCGCTTGACTTAATTACGTGTAAATCGATGATAGACAAAGGAAAAATGGTTCAAACGACAACACTTGATAACTACAAAGTAGCATTTATTACTCTGGGTTGTGCAAAAAACGAAGTAGATTCGGACAAGATGCGAGCCCGTATATTGGCGGCCGGCTTTGACGTAATAGACGATGAGAGCAATGCCGACGCGATAATTATCAACACCTGTTCGTTTATTACAGAAGCTACAGAAGAGGCAATTAACGTCATCTTTAATACAAGCGCTCTTGAAAATGTGGAGCAGGGATCGAGCAAGATCATCGTGACGGGTTGCATGCCGTCGCGCTATGGTGAAGAGCTGAACAAGCAAATGCCGGAGGTCTCAGCTTTTTTGGGCTGCGGTGACGAAGAAAAGATAGTGGACGTTATTGCGCAGGCACTGGATATCGAGGCGCTGGTCGCTGAAGCATTGCAAGAGAAAAGCAGTGGGGGCACACTCGAAGCTCCTCACCTGATGCGCAGCACAAAGGAGTCTTGGGCATATGTAAAGATTGCTGATGGATGCGATCGCAAATGCACATTTTGCACGATTCCTACCATCAAGGGCAGATACCAAAGTGTGCATCCGGAAAAGATATTTGCTGAGGTGAACGAGCTGGTAAGCATCGGAGTTAAAGAGATAGTGCTCATAGCTCAAGACACCGGTATATGGGGCAGGGATTTGGCTTCACCTGTCATCTTGAGCCACAAGGCCAAGGATCTTTTTCTTGAGCACAGTGACGGCTACAACCTCGCAACGCTCCTAAACGAACTAGCTTGCAAGTTTCCTAAAACATGGTTCAGGGTAATGTATCTTCAACCACAAGGAATTACTGACAAGCTATTAGAGGTAATGGCAAACCACGACAACATATGCAACTACCTGGACATACCCTTACAGCACGCATCAGCACGTATCATCAAAGAGATGAATCGCAAAGGTGGTGGGGCAGAGTACTTAGCGATGATCAAGCGCATTCGTGCGGCTCTACCTGACGCCGCGCTTCGCACATCTGTAATAGCCGGCTTTCCCGGAGAGAGTCGATCCGAGGCAAAAGAGTTAGAAGATTTTATCGAGCAGGCTGCATTTGATTACGTGGGAGTGTTCATTTACTCACAAGAAGATAACACCGTTGCAGGACAACGCAGTGATCAAGTGCCAATGCGTACGCGTAAAGCTCGCGCACAAAGATTACGTGATTTGGCCGACAGGATCGGCTTTGAAAAAGCCGCATCTCAGGTAGATACGGTGCAAGACACTTTGATAGTTGCAATTGATGAAGATCAATATCTTGAGGATGATAACTCAAATGCTGAGGCGCAAATTCTTCCACTTCTTGGCAGAACAAAAAGGCAAGCGCCCGACGTAGATGGAATGATTCATCTTGATTCAGGTAGTATTGGTGATATCGTTTCTGTTAGGATGGTCGAAGCTTACTGTTATGATCTGGACGGGGAGGTCGTAAAGCAACTTGGAGACTAAAACGGGCGAAAAATTATTAACGCCGGCAAATATTGTTACAACAATCCGGATCCTACTGATACCGGTATTCGTATTTTTACTGCTTGCTCCATGGCCAAGCTGGGCATCGGATCCTCAAATAGCTCAAATGGCAAAACCATGGGTTGCTGCTTTTGTCTTTACACTCCTAGCGCTGACCGATGGTCTTGATGGCTATTTGGCCAGATCGCGAAACGAAGTCACAAATCTGGGCAAATTCTTAGACCCGCTGGCAGACAAGATATTGGTCGCTGCCGCTCTTTTGGCTTTGATTGAGCTGGGAAAGCTCCCGGCTTGGGTAGCTTTAGTAATCATTGGTCGAGATTTTCTGGTGTCAGGGCTTCGCATGGTGGCATCGGCTGAAAACCAAGTTATAGCTGCAAGCAATATCGGAAAAGGTAAAACCGTACTCCAGATCATCGCTGTAATTATGTTCATAATCAAAGACAATCAACTGTTTATTGATCTTGGTGCTAATGTCGCACTGATCGCATGGCTGCTTTCATGGGCAGTAATGCTGGCAGCTTTGGTGCTAACACTTTTATCGATGATCGACTACTTTATAAAGTCCAGTCATGTTTTAGGACTTCCGATAGTTACTAAAAAAAATACTGATGGCAACAAAGAATAAGTGCGTTATGCCCAGACTACCGCACATACACAACTGTCATTCCCGCAACCCCTTTCATTTCCACAACCCCTGTCATTCCCACAACCCCTGTCATTCCCACAATCCCTCTGTCATTCCCGCG
>DBCW01000067.1:14607-34059 GCA_002293265.1 Eggerthellales bacterium UBA948 | reverse complement strand
AATTTCTCCAAGAAAAACAATCATTCATAACATGTATCATGCCCCAGAAAAAAGATTATCGAGTGAGCTTCACGCAAGCACTCCTGTTCTAAACACTAATTTAGATGCTAAAAGTAGAATTGGCTCATTGTGTTTGTTTGAAAAAAGTATCAAGGGTGTCAAACAGTATTTGTTGGTCGCTTTTCTCAAAGAGAGAAGATACAACGAACAGTTATCTGCCCGTATTGAAGACATCTTCAATAGAAGATGCGCCGGGAGAAGCGGGAGTGTTGAGTCTAAGGGTGCGATCTTCAAGCAAGGGTATCTCGACATTAAATGAGAACCCCGGGATATCGCCAAAGAACCAAACACCAAATAGCAAAGCAGCTGAGATCAATAGTGAGCTAAAAAGGCTAAAAATACTTTTTTTGGTAACAGATCCAATTATGCCAAGACCAATTATCACTAACAGCACCGGCCACATCATAAAGAGCACACGGGCAATAGTATTGATTTGCAGAAAACCAAATACCCAAAACTGTAAAAGCACGGCAACGGTAATTATAAATATTGCGTTACCGGCGCGCTCTAAACTCCACCCGCGGCTATTGGGTGTAAACAAGATAAATAGACCTACTGCAGCCAAGATCATTGGCCAGAATTGCCACAAATTAATTCTGAAGAACATGTTAAGGATGCCAAACAGACCCAAGCATATAAGAACTATTCCCAAAACAAAGCCTGCTTGGATTCCTCCACCAATGCCATTGTGGTTAGCATTACTTGCAGAAGGCATATTAACGTCAAAAGCTTCCGGGTTGGAAGTTGTGTATGCCGAACCCGGCGATGAACACGGCGGCGTACAAGTTGTTTCACTTGAAAAAGAGCAAGTGGCCGAAGACGGTATCGGTGCACCGACCACGGCAGATGCAGCGTACGAGCCGGGTGTCGAAGAGGGCTCTGCAAAGGGGTCTTGTACGTTAACAGAAGTTTGAGCAAAGGGCGCGGAGGCGAGATCACCAACAGCACCATAAGAAGTAGCAGCCGCAACATTATCTGAAGTTTGAGCCGAGGCGTATGCATTTGCTGATGAAGCTGGGGTCGTTGTTGTTGGCACTGAAGCGGATGAGGGTGCGGATGTTGATCCTGGATCGGTTGGTTTAACATCAATGTAATTGGCATAATCCGCAGGCTTTTTTGGCATTACCAGCATGACAACAAAATAAACAAGTGCCGGAAATCCTAAACCTATAAAACAAACGATGACAAACAAAATGCGGATGAGCGTAGGGTCGAGATCAAAATACTCAGCCAGCCCTCCGCAAACACCCGCAAAAATCGGATCATCACTTCTGTAAAGACGTTTGTTCATATTATTCATAGTTGCACGTTACCTATGTTAAAGCATAGACTTGTTGTCATTTTGTAAGAGAAGAATGTAAAACTGACAAGTAGAATTTCTGCGAGCGCAAAGTAGAATAGTGTTACTATTTAAATCTAAGGAATTTGAACCTTGGTTACACTGTGACCAAGCCACGAGAGAGGGCTAGATGATTTTTTCCACGCTTATTCTTGCTGCGGGGGCCGGCACTCGAATGAGATCCGCACGTTCAAAAGTGGTGCATGAGTTACTTGGAAAACCATTGGTTAGATGGGTAGTTGATGCAACCAAAACTGCCGGGAGTCAAGAAGTTATCACAATAGTAGGTCACGAACTAGATCAAGTGATCCCACTGGTCGAGGACACGACAATCATCGAACAAAAAGAGCGCTTAGGCACCGGGCATGCTGTAATGATCGCACGCGATACTTTAATAAGCGTAAATACACCCGCATCTCTTGTTGTGTTGTGTGGCGACACACCGCTGATTACTGCCGATACGATCAAGTCAATGGTCGCATCTCAACAAAACAGCCAAGCTGCAGTTTGCATTCTCACGCACATGCTTGAAGATCCCACCAATTATGGGCGTATCGTCAGAAACGACAAGGGTGACGTAGTGAGTATTGTTGAGGAAAAAGACGCGACGGATGAACAGCGCAAAATAAAAGAATGTAATAGCGGCGCATATTGTTTTGATACTCAAATACTGCTCGACAACCTCGACAATTTGAATAGTAATAATGCTCAAGGCGAGTATTATCTTACGGATGTTATTGGCATATGTGTAGAAAAAGGCCTTACTGTTAAGGCTTTTATTGTGGATGCGGAGGAAACGCAGGGCATTAACTCGCGCGTGCAGCTTGCCGAGGCTACAAAGTCTATGCAGCGCCGGATTAACACTGCACATATGTTAGCCGGTGTTACGATGCTTGATCCCGAGCAAGTTTGGATCGGAGCAGATGTAGAGATTGAAAACGATGTTGAGTTGCTTCCTCAGACCATGCTATTTGGTAAAACTCAAATAAAAAGCGGCTCTGTCATAGGCCCAAATAGTAGGGTCACTAACTCGGTTATTGGCTATGATTGCCGTATTGATGAGAGCATAATCATTGACTCCATACTTGAAGACAAAGTTAACTGTGGACCTAGAGCTTATCTGCGTCCCGGCACAGTTATGAAACGTGGTTCCAAGGCGGGCACTCATGTTGAGATAAAAAACTCGACTATCGGGCAAAACAGTAAGGTGCCGCACTTGAGTTATTTTGGTGATGCCACGTTAGGTGAGGGAGTAAACATTGGTGCCGGTTCAATTACCTGCAACTATGATGGGTATGTGAAAAATGCAACCAAGATAGGGGATCGTTCGTTTGTCGGTTCTGACACCATGTTGGTTGCTCCTATAGAACTGGGAGCAGACGTTACCACAGGAGCCGGCAGTGTTCTTACCAAGAACGTGCCGGATGGTGCCTTGGCGGTAGAGCGAGGAGATCAGACAGTAATCGATGGATGGACATATCGACATAAAAGGGAGAAAGAACAATGACAGATGTTACCAAGTATCTAAAGGTTTATACCGGCAGATGCAATCCTGATCTGGCAAAGGATATAGCAAAGATCCTTGGAACTGAGCTGGGAAAAATAAAACTGACGACGTTTCAAAATGGTGAGATATACGCACGTTACCTAGAAAGCGTAAGAGGTTGCGATGTATTTTTGATCCAGTCGGTCTCACGCGACGTTAACGACTCGCTGATGGAGCTCTTGCTTATGGCCGATGCTGCTAAGAGAGCTTCGGCAAGAACGGTTACCGCCGTTATCACGCACTATGGGTATTCCAGGCAAGATAAAAAGTCGGCTTCGCGCGAGCCGATTTCTGCCAAGTTGGTCGCTAATCTACTTACTGTTGCCGGTGTTGACAGAACCATAGCCATCGACTTACACCAAGGTCAGATCCAGGGATTTTTTGACACTCCGGTAAATCATCTGACGGCGCTGCCGATCTTTTCTGAGTACTTTGCCAAGAAGAATCTGGAAAACATATGTGTAGTATCTCCTGATGTAGGTCGTGCTAAAGCAGCAAAGAAACTCGCAGATCTGTTGGAAGCAGACCTTGCGGTCATGCACAAGTCACGTCCTTCGCATAACGTAGCTGAGATTTCCAGTGTTATTGGTGATGTTAAGGGCAAGACGTGTATTCTTAATGATGACATCATCGACACTGCGGGTTCAGTAGTATCTGCAACCAAGAAGCTGAAAGAAGAGGGCGCGACGGCAGTATACATTTGTGCAACTCATGGTTTGTTCTCAGGACCTGCTTATGATCGCATTGCGGAGGCAGATATTGAAGAGGTTGTGGTGTGCGATACCGTACCGCTTGAAGAAGGCAAAGAAATCGACAAGATTAAGATAGTTTCCGTTGCACCAATCTTGGCTAAGGCGATATCCAATGTTTATCAAGAAGCTTCGGTCTCAGAATTGTTTGATCCGGAGTTCCAGCTTTAATTACAGGTGTAGAAGGAATAGAAATGGCGTTTGTTGGACCACATATAATAGTAGGGTTAGGCAATCCCGGCAGGGAATATGAAGACACGCGCCATAACGCCGGATTTAAAGTGATCGATGCTCTGGCAGAAGAGTTGGGCGTTGGTTTTTGGAAAGTAGCTGCCAATGCTTTAGTGGGTGAGACAAAGTACAAGGGCGAGAAAGTCATTTTAGTAAAGCCTCAAGCTTTCATGAACCTAAGTGGCGGTCCGGTTAAAGGGCTTACAGGCAGATACAATTTTACGGCAAACGATATCTTAGTCATACATGATGAGCTAGATCTGCCGGCCGGTACTATCAAGTTAAAACAAGGTGGAGGACATGCAGGACATAATGGTCTTCGTTCACTGCATCAGTCTATTGGCTCTGATTATGCACGCTTGCGCATAGGGATTGGGCGCCCGGAAGGGCGTATGCCTCCACATGCTTTTGTTTTGCAGCGACTTAGAAAATCAGAACTTGAAGACTTTAACGTTACTATCGCAACTGCTGTGCCAATGGTTCTAAAAACGATCGAAGAAGGCCTAATGCTGGCAATGAACGAATGTAATCGAGAATCAGGCACGAAAAGTGACAATAAGGACAACGAAAAGAAGCCTGGAGAAGGAAAGAATACCGAGGGAAATGGGCTCAAAAAGACCGTTTCACCGGTACGGCCTATTGGCATGGATGAAGTTGTGGCAGCGGTGGAGGCAGTTGTAAACCGAACAGAAACTCCATCTAAGAAAGCTGAACAAAACGGGCAAGCCGAATAACGTGGAACAAGCATCTCTCAAGCAGCGTCATGCGCTGGGTCATATATTTGCTTTTGTAACTTGCTTGGTATGGGGCTTTACTTATGTTGCTAGTAAGGTGCTTTTAAACGCCGGGCTTACTCCGTTTGAGACCATGGTAATAAGATTTGCCATTGCCTATGTTGCTTTATGGATACTACGTCCTAAACTACTGCACTTTGAAGGCTGGCGAAAAGAACTGCCATACTTTTTCTGCGGCATCTTTGGTGTTACTGTTTATTATTTATTTGAGTATTACTCGCTTTCCTTTACTTCGGCAAACTACACCGGCATAATCACAGGTTCTGCTCCTTTGGTTGTAGCCTTGATGATGTGGGCAGTTTATAAGGAGAAGCCAAAAAGGCTTTTTGTAATTGGTTTCTTTATCGCGATCTTTGGCATTACGCTGATTACGATGGGTGGCGGAAGCGATCTTGATATATCGCTTATTGGAGCGCTTTTGGCTTTTGGCGGCACTGTTTCGTGGGCAGGGTATTGTGCGGTACTGCGAAAGATCGACAAATCAGTTGATTCATTGCTTAGCACGAGGAGAATATTTTTCTGGGCTTTAGTGACTCTTGCAATATGTACGCCTATACTTGGTTTTGAAGTAAGCGATGTTAATTTCTTCTCATTTGACGTGATTCTTGCATTACTTATGCTGAGCTTGATCGCTTCAGCGCTGTGTTACAACTTCTATAACGTGGCAACTGCTTGGATAGGAACCGTTAAGACCAGTGCTTATATTTACTTTACGCCGGTTGTAAACGCGGTCGGAGCTTACTTCATTCTTGGAGAACAATTGTTGCTGCCGGGAATTATCGGCATAGGCGTTATTATCATCGGCTTGGTGTTAAGCGAAAGAGGCTCTTAGGAGGCTAATATTAACAAAGCAAACGATGCTCCAAAACGAATTGATGCTGCAAAGATTCAAGCGCAGCTTGATCAAGCCTGTCATATCACATCGCTTGAGACCACCGGATCCACAAATGATGCAATAGTAGAGATTGCAGCCGCTGCATTTAAGGAGCATGGTGTGCGGGTCTTTGATACACCATTTGCTGTAATGAGTACTGTGCAAACGTCGGGGCGTGGTCGTCTTGGTCGCGATTGGAAATCACCTCCAGGCGGGTTGTATCTCTCTGTGTTGCTTGGCGGTGGTCTGTTAACAACTCAGCCCAACAGCATTGCGGCACTAAGCCCAATTTCGGCTTTAGCCGTCAGAGATGCGCTGCAAAACTTTACAGCTTTTCCGGTGCATATCAAGTGGCCTAATGATGTTATTACTCAAAACGGAAAGCTTGTAGGAATACTGGTCGAGATAAAGACCATACCCAATACCGATTCTACTTGCATTGTCTTTGGGATAGGTGTTAATGTAAATCGTCCTGAAATTGAGGTTTTTTCGAAAGCAGCATACCTAGACGACGCGCCAAAAGAGCATTGTGGAGAGGGTCTTGATGGTGGCATGGAGCTTGAACCGGTTGCTGCTAAAGTTATAGAAAGATTCTTGAGTCTTTTTAAGAGGTGGCAAAATGCAGAATATTCTTTTGCGCCATTTGCTTCAGACTATGTTAAGCACCTTAGCCAACAAGGCAAAGAAGTTATTATATGGGATGGTGCAGGAAATAAGGTCGCTTCCGGCAAGGTAGTGGGTGTTGATGACAACGCAAGGCTTTTGGTCTCGAGCGATAAAGGAGTAAAGGCAGTTGTGGCGGGAGAGGTAACACTCAGGCAGCCAACAAACGAACAATAGGGGTAAACTGGAAACAGATAAAACTAGGTGGGAAGACAAACTTGAATCAAGAAAAGCGACAAAACGAAAGCAGTAAGAAGAGTCCAAAAGGCGAAGTGCAAGCGCAGGTAGACAGACTGGGAACAGCAAAGATATCACGCTTGATGGTCGAGTTTGCTATACCGGCAATCATTGGTTTAGTCGTAAATGGTCTCTATAACATCATCAACTCAATTTTTTTGGGGCACGCAGAAGGCGAAGTCGGACTGGCTGTAACAACAGTAGCCATGCCGATCATGGTATTTGCAATGGCCGTAGCGGTTCTGATTGGTACAGGAGCAAATGCCTTGGTGGCCTTGCGTTTGGGAGAGGGAAAGCACGGTGTTGCCGAGCGGATAATTGGCAATGCGTTTTCGTTGACAATTATTGCAGCTATCATTTGCACGGTGGCAGTCCTAATCTTTGAAGATCCTGTGCTTTTACTGTCCGGAGCTAAACCGGAGTTTTGGGAAGAGTCACGAATATTTGTACGTATCATTGCCTTTGGTTTTATCATGACCTTTTTTGGTATGGGATTCAGTAATTTTATCCGTACAGCAGGAGATCCAAATCGTGCCCTATATACAATGGTTGCCGGTACAGTCACCAGCATCGCGCTCAATTTCTTATTCGTTATGGTGTTTGGCTGGGGAATCCCGGGGGCTGCAACAGCAACAGTATTAGGTCAAAGTATCACTGCGATCTTGGTATTTTGGTATTTTGTGTATTCCAAAAAAGCTCCCTTTAAGATCAGGCTTAATTGCCTGCCGATCAAATTCAACATCATGAAGATGATTATTTTATTGGGCTCTGCTGCTTTTGTTATGCAGGTTGCCGCGGCAATCGTTAACCTCATCATCAACAATCAGCTTGCGCTTTTAGGGGAAATGAGTCCATATACGGCGCAAGGAGCATTAGCGGCAATCGGAGTGGTACAGCGTGTAGCGATGTTTGCTTTATTTCCAATTATGGGTGTGGCAACTGCTGCGCAACCCATTATCGGCTATAACTTTGGCTCAAAAAACTATGCGCGTGTTTTAATCACTTTGAAAGTGGCAACAATCTGGATCATGGCCATTGGCGTATTTTTCTGGCTATTGGTACATCTGATTCCCGCGCAGATAGTAGGTCTATTTGGAATTGCAGATAACTTGCGCGACTTTACGATCAGGGCGCTTATTGTACAACTGTTTATGATGCCGGTAATGGGTATACAGGTAGTGGCTGCAAATTACTTCCAGTCCAGTGGACAGCCGCTCAAATCGATGTTCTTGTCGCTCACCAGACAGATAATATTCTTGATACCTCTGCTATATATATTACCGATGATAATCGGACACTTTGGCGAAACGCTAATTCCTCTGGACGGCGTGTACTACTCCATGCCGATTGCAGACATACTCAGCGTTATCGTTTCGGGAATCTTCATGCTGGTAGAAATTCGCAAACTAAGACGCAAGATCAAAGAGCAAAAGAGCCCTGTAATAGACTGAACGAGCAGTGTGCTCTCGCAGATCTAAAGGGCTCTTTTATCCGGACAGTGTGCAGATACTATTCAGCTTTAACCTTTATCAAGCGATAGACAATTGCCGCGAGAGCTGCGCCAGCTAACGGAGCGACAAGAAATACCCATAACTGCGAAAGAGACTCGCCGCCGGCAAACAAGGCCGGGCCAAGGCTACGAGCCGGGTTTACAGATGTTCCGGTCAGCGGAATGCCAACAATGTGAACAAACGTAAGGGAGAGTCCGATAACAATACCGGCAACAGCGCCCTTTGATTTATCAGCGGTTACACCTAATATGACCATGACAAATATGAAAGTCAGGATTACCTCAGTAATTATGGCACCTATCATACCAACACTGCCAAATCCATTTGATCCCAAAGCTCCTGTTTGGTCGCCGGGTTCAAAATAGCCGGCAAGCAAAAACAATAAAGCTGCACCCACAATTGCACCAACGCATTGTGCGACCCAGTAAAGCAGCATTGTTATCCAGCTAATTCGCCCATCAATAGCAAGTCCAAAACTGACAGCCGGATTGATATGGCAACCACTGATGTTGCCAATGACGTATGCCATAGCAACTATGGAAAGACCAAAGGCCAAGGCCACAGCAAGATGCCCGCCTAAAACATCGGCTCCCAAAAAGACGGCAGAGCCGCAACCCATAAAGGTTAATACGCAGGTACCTATCAGCTCGGCAAAGAGTGCTTTAAAACTTGTTTCTTTCATTTCCCCTCCATCACTAACTCCAACAATATAATGGTAAATAAGATAACATAAAAGCTATAACACGTCATAAATATTGAAAAATTTATCATCAGAGCTAGTTATCCTTGATGACCAAGCTCAATACTTAAATCGGTACTTCTTAAAAGTATTAGCCGATCGCTCCAACAAGAAGTGATCGGTGTGGGGCTAGTATCTGTTATCAAATATCCGCTTACTTTTCTTTTCAGATCGAGGTAGATCACCTAAATTAACAGCTTTAGGTACAATTGACAGTGAAAGCTTTTGTTGGATGGCTTTATTAAGTGATTCTTCCACAGCCGGTCGCTCGTCGTCTGACAGTGCCGTCTCAAAAAATATTGTCATGATGTCTTTGCCAAATACGTGGTCTATCATCACCTGATATTCGCTTGAAGCTCCCGGTACAGTAGCTAAGGCTTCTTCTATGTGGGCAGGAAATATGTTTATTCCCTTTACCTTAATCATGTCGTCACTTCTGCCTATTAAGGTCTCGATACGTGTGTATGGACTTCCGCAGGGGCAGTCTCCTGCAACAATTCTTGTGAGGTCATGGGTGCGGTAGCGGATCAGTGGTGCGCCTTCTTTTTGCAGAGTTGTTATGACAAGCTCACCGCTCTCGCCATCGGGCAGTACCTTACCGGTCTGCGGATCAATGATCTCAAAGTATAGATAATCATCCCAGCAATGCATTGCACTTTGCGCCTCGCAGTTGATGCCAATTCCGGGGCCATATATCTCGGTAAGTCCGTAAATATCGTGCAACTCTACACCCAGCTCGTTGGCTATGCGTGCGCGCATTTTTTCGCCCCAGCGTTCAGAGCCGATGACACCTTTGCGCAGTTTTATCTTGTCGCCTATGCCACGCTTGGCTATTTCTTCTGCCAGCAACAAAGCGTATGAAGACGTGGCACCAAGCACTGTTGCCTCAAGATCCATCATTAATTGCAGCTGCTTGTCGGTGTTTCCCGGACCCATAGGGATAGCCATTGCACCAAGAAGCTCGGCTCCCAGTTGAAAACCTATTCCTGCCGTCCAAAGACCATAACCGGGTGTTATTTGTATGCGATCATCGCACGTGATGCCGGCCATTTCGTAGCAGCGAGCAAACATTATCGACCAGTCTTGCACGTCTTTTGCGGTGTAGGGGATGATGACCGGCGTGCCCGTGGTTCCGCTTGAAGAGTGAATGCGAACTATCCTAGAGCTATCAACTGCACTGAGGCCCAGTGGGTAGGCATCACGCAGGTCGTCTTTTTCTGTAAAAGGCAGGGTTTGAAAGTCTTCTATGGATTTGATACCGGTTAGGTCAACATCAGCATATTTCTTTGCATAAAAGGGACTACGCTCTTTAATTCCAGATAATAGTGCTATTGCTTGTTCTGCTGATTGTTGCCTTATATCCATGTTCTTCCTTCCCGTAAAGCACATTTATTTAACTCAACATAATTTGGTTTAACCAGTTTGGTCAACGCCTCTTCCAATGCTTGATCTGAGATGTTGATAATGCCCAAAGCTAAAGCCGCACCCAGCAAAACAACATTAAGCACTTTGAGCGAGCCAAGTTTAGCACAAGCAGCGTCTCCATCAACTATTACGAGTTTGGAAATGCGTCCATTTGCACGACAGTTAATCAAATAATCTATCTCTGCTCGTCCGTCATATGTGTTTTTACCAAGTGAGGCTGAGACCGGTGCTATAACACGACTGGCAGTTACTACCGAGCCTCCATTGCTCAAATACTCCAATGCTCGCACCGTTTCTGCCGGTTCAAATCCGATTAGCAGATCAGCTCCACCCGGCAAAATCAGCGGAGACATAATAATCGATGATAGAGCTTTTGCGTATTGAGTTCTTACGCCTTCGCCTCTATCATCGCTGTTTTGATATGACATACGTACGTGTCCAAGCACGCTACCACCGCGTTGTGCCATGCCAATGGTCTCGGCGGTGCGAACCAGCCTGCCGTCGATCAATGCTGCTTCGGCTAATAGCTTTGATGCAAGCACTGTTCCTTGCCCGCCAACTCCGGCAATCATGACATCGGAGGAGAACTTGTGATCTTTTCTAGTCATCTGTGCCTCCCTCCAACGTTGATCCCTGGGAGTTTAGCGAGCTTGGCTTGGTGTCGGTTACAGTTATGCCGGAAAGTTGGTTTGTGGCTCTGATGGCATCAAACGGACATCGCGCTACGCAAAGGTTGCAGCCATAACAAAGTGCATCATCAATGGCAATCTTGCCATTTACTTCGATCAGCGCCGGGCAACCAATCTCGCGCACGCAAAGCTTACAATTTGTGCAGATATTGGCGTCAATGTGCGGCTGAGATTTAGGCTTTACTACGGTTATACATGGTGACTTAAAGACGATAGCGCTTACTTTAGGGTCATCGGCAGCCTTGACTACAGCGTCAACTGCGCTATCTTCGTCAAATGGATCCACAACGGCAACGTTTTTTACACCTAACGCTTTGAGGATATCCGGAATACGCAGGGCGTTTTCTGCGTCTCTGGCGCTTGAGTCGAGCCCTATGCGCATACCGGTTCCGGGATGAGGCTGAGATCCTGTCATCGCTGTTGTTGAGTTATCCAACACGCAAAGCACCACATTAGATTGATTATAGACTGCATTTGCAACTCCGGTCAGACCGCTGGCAAAAAATGTCGAATCTCCCACAAAGCCAAAGTGCAATACATCCGGTTCAACGCGATCCAGACCTTGCGGAATCGTAAATCCTGCACCCATACAAAGACAGGTGTCCACCATATTTAGCGGCGCAGCATTACCAAGTGTGTAGCAGCCGATATCGCCGCTAAACACCGCCTTGCGTCCTTTAAGCGCGCGCTTCACAGCATAGAAAGAAGCACGGTGAGGACATCCTGCGCACAGCACCGGAGGGCGCATTGGCAGCTCGGGTATAGCATGTGCCTCAAGGTTGCCCTTAATAGCAACAGGTTTGTCAAATCCTCGATCAAAGAAATCCAGGTCGCAGAACTTTCGTACCTGTTTGGTTATTTCAGCTATGGAGTTCTCACCGGCTAAGGTGGCATGTTTGGTCAGCTTGCCTTGAATCTTGGCCTTCAGCTTATGCTTGCCGACAAGCATAAGCAGTTCTCTTTCGATCACCGGTTCAAGTTCTTCAAGTATTAAAACTTCGCTGAGACCCTCCATAAACTGCAAAGCTAGGTCTTCCGGGAAAGGGTGTGGTGTGCCAATCTTAAGCAGCCTGATGGCACCAACGTTTTTAAGACCAAGCAAGGCATCATTTAGATAGGCGTAGCTAATACCTCCGGCTACTATACCAAGATGCGAGGGCGCGCTTTGGTGTGTGTCTTTGATGGCATTAAACTGGCTTATATCAAATTCTTTAGCAATTTGAGAGAGACGTTGCCAAATCTCAAGATGACCAAGGTAGGTGCGTTTTGGAAATATAACCCAGTCGCGGCTTCTATCAAAGCCAAGTGTTTTGTTTTCCGGGCTTTCGCTTGATGCAAGTGAAATGTTTATTGCTGCGCTGCCGTGACAGATGCGTGTGGTTGGTCTGACGATCACCGGTGTTGTATGGCGTTCGGATAACTCAAAGGCCTCTTGAATCATCAAATAGGCTTCTTCAGGTGTGGAGGGGTCAAATACCGGCACCTTGGCAAAAGCGGCAAATTGACGAGTATCTTGTTCGGTCTGCGAAGATATTGGACCGGGGTCGTCGGCAACTACAAGCACCAGACCACCTTTGATACCCAAATACGGCAGCGACATCAAGGCATCAGAGGCAACATTTAAGCCAACCTGTTTCATGGTTACCAATGCACGAGCACCACCGTAAGATGCGCCGGCTGCGATCTCCAAAGCTGCTTTTTCGTTAACGGACCACTCCACATACGTGTTTTTTAATTGTCGACACTTAACCTCATTTGCCACAGTTTGCAGTATCTCCGAGGAAGGAGTGCCGGGGTATCCGCAGACAACATCAACACCTGATCTAAGGGCTCCGTAAGCAATCGCCTGGTTTCCCATACAAAACGTTTGGCTCATGTCTTCTTTCCTTTGGTTGTTTGACGCTGTTGCTCATGTACGTGCAAATTTAGCGCCGAATACAGATGATGCTCACTTCCTTGGGAAATGAGCATCATTCATTATACAAGAGAGTGTATTTGTTACTCTATGACAGTTTCTGCGTCATCAATACCTTCTGTAATATCTGTATATCCTGTTGAGTCGCCATTTACTGAGACCAATGTGACATCAAATAGAAGTATGGAGTTTGCAGGGATGTCCCCATTTGCAGAATCTGCATAACCAAGTGACGGAGGAATGATCAAGTGACGTGTGCCACCAACTTTCATGCCGATAAGACCATCTTTCCAACCCTGAATAACGCTTCCGCCTTCACCTGCAATGAGGCTAAATGGAGTGCCGGTACCTTCATTGCTATCAAACTCAGTACCATCAGTAAGCATTCCGGTGTAGTAGACCTCGATGCTATCGCCATCTTTAACTTCAACACCGGTACCTTCCACGGTGTCTTCAATTACCAGACCTTCTGCCTCGGCAGCAGCAACATCTTCTTCGCTATCTACTGCAACCGGTTCTTCGGTATCGGTTGTATCATCCACCGGAGTGGCAAGACTTAAATCAACATCGTAAGAAAGACCTTGTGGCATTGGGTTTACAGTTATTTCATCGGATTGAGCCAAAGCAGTCCAATATGTTTCTTGCTCGTTGGTGATCTTTTCGTCTTTTGCTTCCTTGGCGAGCTCTTCTTTGAGGCTGGTCGGTACTGTGTTGAGGTCTAGATCTGCATTTGGAACCTCATCTTCAGTGGTCGCATCGTCCTCAGTTGCGGCATCTTCTTCAGTTGTGTCTTCGTCTTCGGTTGTGCCCTCATCTTCGGCGACATCTTCTTCTTCGGTTGCAGCCTCATCTTCGGCAGCATCTTCCTCAGCGGCAGCCTCATCTTCGGCAGCACTTGGAAGCTCAAAGGACTCAGTCCACTTGACCAGATAAAGCGAAGTAACCTCATCATCACTTGGGTCATCGGTAGTTCCGGCAGAATCGGTGCGCACCTCGATCACGTCAGACACCTGGTTTTGTGCCAAAGTTTCAAGTGCGGTACCAACCTCATCAGGCATGGAGCTCTCGTAACCCCAGCCTAAATCTCCACCGGTCTCAATAAACTGCGATCCTTCAGGGAGGGTCTCTTTGGCAACATCCTCAAAAGATGTGCCGGAGTCAATCTTTGCCTTGGCTTCAGTCAGTTTAGTGCGCGCAGCATCTGCTGTGTTCTCTTCATCAACAGGCAAAGCAATCAATGAAAGACGCTTGCCGGTATACATATCAATGTTAGTACGAATATATGTATCGATCTCATCTTGAGTGGGTTCTGCTATCAAGGTCTCTGCAAGAGGTTGTGCGATCTCATAAGCCTCAAGCATCAAACGATACGTAGCTTCGTTGGCAAATCCTCTGGCACGCACATACTCTTCAAGAGAGCTTCCTTCAGAACTTGCGCTGGTGCGGATGGATTCCATTTGCGTGTCTAGATTCGCCTGATCTGCGGCAATGCCCTTTTCGGCAGCTTTTTGTATCATAAGAATAAAGACACCATAGTTGTTGCGAACAACATACTCTCTAAGGATTTCCGGAGTAAATGTCTCAGACGTATACCCCTTACCTTTTAAGAATTCAGACCAAGTGGTGGGAATACCAACACTGGAAACATATGTAGCCCACGTGGCATCATCCATTGCCGAACCGGTCTCCGAGTCGAGACGGTAGTATTCAATCAAAGCTGTAACATCAGCCTCAGAAATATTAGTTCCATTGACCACACCTGCAACACCATCTGCAACAGGCCTTTGACATCCAATAAAAGCAGTAGCCATAACTAAAGACAGCACTACTGCCAAAACACTCTTAATGACCTTCATCTAAAAACCTTTCACTCCCTTTGTAAATACCTAGCCCTTGAGTGCCTGAGTGCGTTATTTGCTTCACAAAAGTAAGAAAAGCATAGCGATCACATATGTGAGTGATTTTACGTCCTTTTGAGCCTTAACTACGTTGAGGCTCACTCAAGCTCCCACGCCATGATATCAAGACAACTTTAATAAACCTTAAATATAAAATCCTTCTCAGGGTTCAAGCCTTTATATCACCAGTACACGGTGTCCAAAAAGTCTAGTTCTGTCATTCCCACACATCATCCACTGTCATTGTCGCAACTCTCTCTGTCATTCCCACGCAGGCGGGAATCCAGTCCAAAACGGCAGTTTTGCCATATCTACTTGAGAGTCATTCCCGCGCAGGCGGGAATCCAGTTTTACATGAAAACTAACCGTTTGTTATGGACTGCCGCCTGCGCGGACAACTTGGGTTGTATGCGTGGTTTTCAGACAGTCTGATCAGCATCCCATAGACAAACCTTCGAAGCAGTGGGTGAGCCTCTGTGATCTCTGCCAAAATAAACAAACGCCCCGCATTGCGGGGCATCAGTAATTAGTTTTTGGTGGAGATAGAGGGGCTCGAACCCTCGACCTATAGCTTGCAAAGCTATTGCTCTCCCAGCTGAGCTATATCCCCGGGAATCACTATTTGCGATTTTAAAGCGGAAGACATTCTAGCACAACTTTTTGAAAATGGGGAAACAATTATAATGTCTAAAACAAAACTTAGGCGGAAAGCAGGTTATTCGTGGAACATATTGCAGATCGTTTAGTTAAATCCATCAAGGACAAGAAATCTCCTATAGTTATAGGCCTTGATCCGGTCTATGAGAATCTACCCACATGCATTAAGAGCAAGTATTCTCAGGATATAGACGGAGCGGCTCAAGCTTTTCTGGAGTTTGGCAATGCTATTATCGATGCCGTTTGTGATATTGTTCCGGCGATAAAGCCGCAAAGTGCCTTTTATGAGCTTTTAGGCTATCGAGGTGTAAAAGCTATGGAGAAATCTGTAGCGTATGCCAAAAGCAAAGGACTGATCATAATTGACGACTCAAAGAGAGGCGATATCGGCAATACTTCGAAAGCTTACGCCGAGGCTCACATCGGCTCATTTGCCATTGACGGCAAGTGCATCCGCGAAGCAGATTCTGAGTTTATGACGGTCTCGCCGTTTTTAGGTCTTGATGGCGTGCAGCCATTTGTTGAAGCTGCAAAACGTAACAACAAAGGTGCGTTTGTTTTAGTGCGTACTTCTAACCCTGCAAGCGCTCTTGTACAATCAGCGCTTACGGAGGCAGGCAAGACCGTATCAGCGGAGCTGGCTGAGTATGTTGCCGAGGAAGCGTCCAAAAACCTTGGTATCATGGGTTATTCTTCTATTGGAGCTGTTGTAGGAGCAACATATCCGGCTGAGGCTAAGGCGTTTAGAGAGGTAATGCGTCAGTCTTTCTTTTTGGTGCCTGGCTATGGGGCTCAAGGAGCTACAGCAAAGGACATCGTTCCGTTTTTTAACCCCGATGGTCTCGGTGCTTTAATAAATGCCTCACGAAGCGTTATATACGCTTACAAGAATACCTGTTCTGATGATTGCTCAACTGATGAGCTTAAGGATGTTACGAGAGCTGCCGCTGAGGTCATGCACGACGATATTTATGGGGAGCTTAGAAACAGTTTTAAGAATCTAGTGTATTAGTTTCTAAATGCAATAAACGCCCCAACGGCGACTCGGCTCACGCTGGGGCGTTTATTATCAGAATTATGGTGGGCCCGATTGGATTCGAACCAATGACCTCACGGTTATCAGCCGTGCGCTCTAACCACCTGAGCTACGGGCCCCAAGCTTCAAAAAAGCGCCCGACTACTCTATAACAGTATGAGCTTTTTGTCCAATGAAATCTAGAAAAAATTAGCTAAAATCAAAAAAAATTTCGGATTGGGCATTTTAGGTAGCTTAAAAATTGCGATATTTTCTGAAAGTATGAGCAACTATCTTGGGCTAAACTATAATCTAGCATCTACTAATTAATTATAATTAAGGCATAATAAACATTACTAGCAAAAATGGTGTATACTAGAACCAGCGCAGGTCGGTGTCGATGAGGGAATGTAGCCTCTCTGCTAGTACTAATCGGCTTAACGTATTAGCTTTACTCTTTGCCGACCTGCGTATCCACCACACGGTGTCCGAAAATCTGTCATTCCCGCAGCTTTCCCTGTCATTCCCGCGCAGGCGGGAATCTATTTACTCAATATTACATTTGCCGTTTGTTATGGACTGCCGCCTGCACGGGAATGACAACTTGGGTTATATACAAGGTTTTCAGACAGTCTGACCAATACAACTAACTCCGCTCACTCATTGGCGTATATTCGCGTGGTTTGGATACAGACTTGTATGCCGGACGGATGATGCGCTTTCCGGAGACAATTTCTTCAAATCGGTGCGCTGCCCAACCGGTCAAACGCGCGCAGGCAAATAGCGGCGTTATCAACTCTTCCGGAATGCCTAGCATTTTATAGGTAAAACCAGAATACATATCGATATTAGCGCACATCGATTTGCCGCTGCCTTTTACTTCTTCAATAACAGATGGAGCTAAGCGCTCAATGCTCTTTAGTAAATTGAGCTCGGCTTCATGCTCGGTGCCTTTTGCCAGCTCGGTAGCAAAGCGTCTGCATATTACGGTGCGTGGGTCGGAAAGCGTATACACAGCATGGCCCATTCCATAGATTAACCCCGTTTTATCAAAAGCATCTTTTTGAATTATGCGCTTAAGGTAGGCGGCAAGTTCATCGTCATTATCCCAGTTTTTAACATTGGTCTTGATCTCTTCTTGCATTGAAAGCACCTTGGCATTTGCACCGCCGTGACGATTACCTTTAAGTGATCCCAGTGCGGCAGAGTATGCTGAGTATGCATCGGTGTCAGATGAGGTAAGAACTCGACATGTAAAAGTGGAGTTATTGCCTCCGCCATGTTCGGCATGGAGACAAAGCATAACATCGAGCATATGAGCTTCTTCATGAGTGAACTCACGATCTAGCCTGAGCATCGATAAGATGGTCTCAGCGGTAGACTGACCGGGTATGAAGCGATGCATGATCATCGACTCGTTAAAAAATGCTGTGCGTTTAGCAAAATGAGCCAAAACACTGATACGTGGGATCCTTGAAAGCAGCGAGATGGCGATCCTGATCTCATGGTCAGGAGTGCGCTCCTCGGCTTCGGGGTCGTCGGCATAAAGCATTAAGACTGAGCGGGCGAGGCAGTTCATAATGTCAGGGCTTGGCGGGTTCATAATGTAGTGAGCCGTAAAGCCATCCGGCAGCTCACGATATGCATCTATTGCGGCAATAAATTGGTCTAGGTTTTCTTGTGTTGGTAGGTTTCCGTTAAGCAGAAGGTAAGATAATTCTTCAAAGCAAAACCGGCTTGAAGAATCCGTGGCGCTTAGCAAAGAATCAATGTCATAACCCCTGTAAACCAGTCTGCCGGTATCAGGAACAATCTCGTGGTCACAATAGATGTAGCCGTGCACTAGACTGATGTTGGTTACGCCGGCAATTACACCGGTACCGTCTTCGTTACGCAACCCTCGTTTAACTTGATATTCGTTGTAGAGTCTTGGGTCGATATTGTTTATATCGTGAAAGTTCTTAAATAGCAAAAGTTTGGATTTGTCATCCATTTGTAGTGAGTTGTTGCTGTTCTTGGCAGAATCATCAGTCATATTGTCTCGTTTCCATACCGGGGTGTAGCTATCTGTGTATGTATCAATGGTTGAATGGCAATACATTGGCTTACAAAATTGCTGTAAGAAACAGCAAAGTCAGCCGATTTGATTAGTAAATTATAACAATTTTTTATGGCGTGTTGGATTTGGTTGCGAAGAGGAAAGAAAGAGAGCGGTAGCAGGAACTACCGCCCTTAAAAACCCGCGCCGCCGGCAACTTTAAACACAACGGGCTTCGTTGGTACAACTGTTATAGCATAAGTTACACAATCGTACCTAACATATAAATCTAGTTGCTTTATTGAATGCCCGGAAGTGAAGGGATGGATGCAAACCCTCGTTCTAGGTCTTCATCTGTGGGTATGTAGTCGCTCATAGTGCCATCGTTATATTGCTGATAGGCTGCAAGGTCAAAGTAGCCGTTGCCGGTAAGTCCAAACAGGATCACCTTTTCCTCACCGGTCTCTTTGCACTTAAGCGCTTCATCAATAGCGCTGCGAATTGCATGTGCGGATTCCGGAGCCGGCAATGTTCCTTCGGCGCGAGCAAAGATCTCAGCTGCTTCAAAAACGGAACTTTGTTCAACAGCGCGAGCCTCATCGATAAAACCATCGTGATAAAGCTGGCTGAGTATCGGGCTCATGCCGTGGTAACGAAGTCCTCCGGCATGATTTGGAGAAGGCATAAAGTTGTGCCCTAGTGTATACATTTTTGCCAGTGGAGTTACTTGACCGGTGTCGCAGAAGTCGTAAGCAAAGCGTCCACGGGTAAGGGAAGGGCACGATGCCGGCTCAACTGCGATGAAGTAAGGGGAGGTGTGCCCGGCTAAGCGATCTTCCATGAACGGAGCCATAAGTCCGCCAAGGTTGGAACCGCCACCCGCGCAACCAATCACAACATCGGGGTACTCGTCGAGCTTCTCCATAGCTTTTTTAGCTTCTATGCCGATGATGGATTGATGTATTACCACCTGGTTTAACACACTGCCTAATACGTAACGCTTGCCTTCGCTGCCCACGGCTTTTTCTACGGCCTCGCTGATAGCACAGCCAAGAGAGCCGCCGCTGTTTGG
>DBCW01000067.1:0-14542 GCA_002293265.1 Eggerthellales bacterium UBA948 | reverse complement strand
ACTTTTACCATGTAGACCATCAGATCGAGGTCAAAGTAGACGCATGCCATCGACATGGCGCTGCCCCATTGTCCGGCTCCTGTCTCGGTGGTAAGCCCGGTAAGTCCTTGTTGTTTGGCGTAATAGGCCTGTGCAATGGCTGAGTTTAGCTTGTGACTGCCCGAGGTATTGCCACCTTCGTATTTGTAGTAGATGCGCGCCGGGGTGCCTAGAGCTTTTTCCAGGTAGTAGGCGCGAACTACCGGCGATGGGCGATACATGCGGTAAAAGCTACGCACTTCATCCGGGATCTCGATGTATTTATCGGAAGTGTTGAGTTCTTGCTTGGCTAGCTCGGTGCAAAAGATTGGTTCCATGTCGGCGACTGTTACCGGCTGAAGTGTGCCGGGGTGCAGTATCGGCGCGTGGTCGGTTTTCATGTCTGCGCGCACGTTATAGTAATGCGTTGGCAGCTCGTCCTCGCTTAGATAGGTCTTGTACGGTACGTTGTTTTTTGCCTGGTTGGTGCTCATTTGTTCCTCCATTTCTGAGAGGCTGCTCCTGTTTTTGTCGTAGAGCTTGGCCTCAATTAACTGGGGGAGATTTAGGCGTTTTGGCAATAAAAAAGCCCTCGTCTCCTACTTATCTGCAGGGACAAGAGCATATACTCCTGCGGTGCCACCACTGCTTGACGGATTTCCGTCCACTTAGTGAGATGCTATTACATCTCTGCCCTGTAACGTGAACTCACGTCCAAAACTACTTTGCTCTATTCTTGACGAGCAGTTCATCTCAGCCCTCAAAGGTCCATTTGCTAATCCGCTATCTGCCGGGATCTCAGCATCCCCGACTCTCTGTGAGTGCGCTTATCAGCGTTACTTCCTTCTCAACGGTTTGTAGAAGCTATATTAGCACAATTTTTTGTGAGCGCAATGGGTAGTTCACGCCATTTATTTAAACACGAAGCCAAACCAGAAGTACCACCATCCCGGAATCTCTCTAAATGTGTTAAATACCAGGTTGGAGCCTTCTTTGCCTGGCGTGGCAGGAAATGTGTAGACATCGTGACCGTTTACGAGAAAGAGCATCTTGATACGCGCCATGTGGTAATAAGAGCTGACCGCACCTATGCGGGTAAAGTCGTTTTGCTCGGCTATTTGAACAACATTTTGCGCTGATGCTTCTGTGGAGCTACCAAGGTTATCGGTCATGATTGCAGATGCTGGTACGCCATTTTCCACAGCGTAATCTTTCATGGCTTTGGCTTCGTCTGTGCCGTCCACATCGATGCCACCGGACATGATCAAAGTCGTTGTTGACCCTCCAGCGTACAGCTCAATAGCTTTGTCCACCCTATCTTGCAGGGCAGGCGAGAGATCTCCACTGGGATAAACTTGTGCACCAAGTACCACAATGGCATCAACTCTTGCGCGGTATTCAGTTTTTCCAAAGCAATACACCTGCCCAAGTGGGAACAAGACTCCTGCTAACACAACGCTAAGCAGCATTGTAAAAGCTATGCGCAGATGATTTGAAAATGTGACAGAGCGTGTTTCGTCGGACTGTTTTTTAGATAGGACGGCAACGGTAAGAAGGGCAAAAGCCACAGCGATAAATAATGAAAAAGGAATGGGAAAACCAAGCACAATAACACCGCTTAGCGCAGTCAGATAAACCTCCACGGAGTTGATCACAGCAAAGACGGTAAACAGGATTAGCGTTAAAGCTAGTGGTAGTTTTGCAATAAAGCGTGACGGAGAAATAATCGCAAAAACAAACAGCGCCAGAGCCAAGATGCCTTGCATAATAAAGCCAATAACAGAGGGCAAAAAGTGCAAATCTATCCACCATGTGTTTAAGTTATACGAAGCGTCCTTGACCATCGCAAAAATGCTTAAGGCCACATATATTGCAAGGAAGAGAGCTAGTCCTCTTGCCAATGAACGAAAAAACCCATCACCTTTTCTTGTAGCTTTTCTAGGCATAATCAGTAAAAACCCAAATCATAATCATTTTGTATTAAACATCTGTCCGGTTATTTTGTCAGCCAGCTTCTATATATTATACTACTATCCGTCTTACTCCAACTCGGCTGCAAATTTATAACCTACTCTCCAAACAGTGAGAAGATAGGTGGGCTGAGCGGGATTATCTTCCAGTTTCTCTCTGATACGTCTGATGAATACAGTCACATTGTTTAAGTCGCCATCAGTACTGCTGCCCCAAATATGTTGGAGTATCTGTTCGCGCGTAAAAACTTTTCCCGGGTGTGAGGCCATTAAACTTACAATCTCAAATNNCTTTAGAGGAGAGGTGTACGGGTTTTCCGGCCTTACGGATCTCATATTGATCAAAGAATATCTCCAGATCGCCAATTGTTATCTGCCCATCTTGTTTGGAGGTTGATAGATCATCCGATTTTTTTGAGCGCCTAAGCAGAGCTTCTACTCGAAGCTTAAGCTCAATTGGATCAAATGGCTTGACCAGATAATCATCGCCGCCGGCCTTAAAACCGATACTCTTATCAACAATATCGCCTTTTGCCGAGAGAAAAAGTACCGGTATTTCGATTCCTTTGGCTCTAATCAAGGTACAAAGGTCAAATCCGTTAATGCCCGGCATCATTACATCCAAGATGAGCAGATCGGGGTGCTCACTAGCGATAACATCAAAAGTCTCAAGGGCGTTTGATGCGTACTTAAAGTTATATCCTTCATGCGTTAAGATGTCTTCAACAGCAGCTGCGATACCGGCATCATCATCAACTAATAGTATTTTCAACATGCTTTAGCTCCTCACTTTCTTATCACACACTCTTGGCAGCGTAATCCTGAATGTACTTCCTTTGCCTAGCTCACTTTGCAGCGTTACGTCTCCGCCAAGCAGCAGCGCATACTCCTTGACGAGCGAAAGCCCAAGACCGTTTCCGCCATACTTTCGTGATGCTCCGGAGTCACTTTGTATAAAGCGCTCAAAAACAAGGTCGTGCTCTTCTTTGGCGATACCAATTCCGGTGTCAGTTACATCAATATGCAATTGGTCTGAATCTGCATCAAAAGTAATGTTTAGGGCTACACTTCCACCTGTTTTGGTGAACTTGAGCGCATTGCCCACCAAATTATCGAGCATACTTCTAAGCTTGTCGGCATCTGTCTCGATCAGTGGTACGGTGGATTGAATACTGGCGCTAAAAGCGATCTCGGCGTTATCAGCAATGGGCTGCATAACATGCTCTACAGCTGCCACAACATCACCAATGTCTACAGTTTCGATCGAAATATCAACTCTTCCTGCATCCAGACGTGCGGTATCAAGAATATTGTTAATCTTTTCCAGCAGGATCTGCCCGCTGGTGTTTAATTCTCTGAGCAGGCGTTCGGTGCGCTCAGACCGCTCTGAGCGAAGTGAATCAGCTTTTTGCAGCTGGGCAACGAAGGCTATGATCGATGTGAGTGGCGTTCTTAGCTCATGGCTCATTATCGAAAGAAAGTTTGATTTATAGAGGTTGTCCTCAGTAAGTTGTTCATTTATTCGCTGGAGCTGGGCAGATTGTGTTTCAAGCAATAGGTTGGCGTTACGTAGTGCTACAGTACGATTTTCAACTTGTTTTTCAAGATCATCGTAAGCAGTTTTTAGTTGCTTTGCCATCAGCTTAAAGTCGCGAGCCAGATCACCAACTTCGTCCTTAGACTGTATGTCGCTTATCTCTGTATTCCACTCACCTTGGGCAATTTGGCCGGCAGCGTTTCGCAGGCGGAAAAGCGGCTTGGTAATCCATCTGGTCATAAGTAGATATGTGAGCAGGGTTATCAAGCTCAATGCGAGCGCAGCAAAAATCACTTCAAAGATGATCGTTTTGTCGGTGTTTTCCTTGTAGAGCTCGATAGGCATGATAATGCTGACTGTGCCATAGATATCCCCAATTGCTAGCCCCTCTTTTGGATAGTCGAGAATATCGAGTTCTCCGGCGGTTCCGCCATGACAGGAGATGCAGGCTTTGTCGATGACCATTGGCGCTACGTACCTGAACACTTTTCTGTTGTTGTATTCTGTAATGCCGCTTACATGATCTAAGGCTTTGTCATTGCTAAATGCGGTGAAGGCAGCGTTTTCATAATCATCAGTACTGCTAAATGGATTGCGAGGTTTTGGGCTGGCATACCTGATCGTGTAGTCGGTCCGCTCAGAAAAAAGCTTTCCTATACTCATTCCCACAACTGAACAGTGCAAACGCTTAAACTCAAAGTTTCCGTTGGAGTCATAGTTGATAAGGTCTTGATTGATGGAGACAAAATCCCAAACAGACATCATTTGCTCATCAAGTATCGCCGCTTTCTCGTCAAGTTCAGCGATCATGCGGCTTTCTTGATTGATGACGTTCCATATCACATTGGCGCTGAGTGCTAAAAGAACAACAGCGGTCAGCGCGAGTGCAAACTTATGACGCAGCCCAAGTCTCTTCAAGGAGCACCTCCGCAGACTATTATTAATGTGAGAAATGATATAACATTTTGCACGAAAAGGCTTAATAAATTAACAATTATGTGTAAATGCAAGAATTCAGCAAGAAAACTGCAACAAAAATGCAGGAATAACGGCATGTCAATTACATAGCGCGCGGACTATTCTTACTCGCAATTGGTAAAAGTTGTAAGGAGGACGAATGTCTCAAGATGAGAAAAAGACTAACCATCGTAGCCTTAGTCGCAGAGGTTTTGTTGGAGCTCTTGCAGCGTCTGCAGCGGCACTGACAATCAGTGGCTGCGTTGGAAAGACTCTGGAGGAAGCAGAGCCCAAAAAGGCTAAAGAGCTGGGGTTGTCTGGTGGTGAATGGAAGACCGTTGGTTGTTGGCAGACCTGTCATGCCGGTTGCGTTAACAAAGTTTACGTCAAAGACGGAATCGTTTTGCAGCAAAAGACTGACGATAGCCATGCAGATTCAGCTGATTTTCCACAGCAGAGAAGCTGCATAAAAGGCAGGTCGCTTAGGCAGTTTGTTCAAGGTGCCGATCGCCTTCGTTATCCCATGAAAAGAAAGAACTGGAAGCCCGGCGGCGGTGGAGATAACTCACTGCGCGGACGCGACGAATGGGAGCGCATCAGCTGGGAAGAGGCACTTGACTATGTTGCCTCAGAGTTTAAGCGCATTAAAGAGACTTATGGCAATCTTTCTATAGCCTCGCGCATACTTGATCCCATTCCGTTTCTTTGTGCCTTTGGTGGCTACACTACTGTTTGGGGTCAGCAGTCTAAGGGCGGATGGCCACCGGTAGCGATATCAATGAAAGGTGCCTATGAGGACTCCAATGGAGATCGCTTTAACTTGAGAAAAGCTAAACTCATTGTTTTGTGGGGTTACAATCCCATCTATAGTGCCGGTGGCAGCAACGCTTCGTTCATCCGTCACGCCAAAGAAGCGGGCGCTAAGGTTATCATGGTGGATCCGTGGTTCTCACCATCTGCGCAAGCAGTGGCAGATGAATGGGTACCTGTTCGCCCCGGAACTGATGGCGCATTGATCGAGGCGCTGGCTTATCACATGATCGAGAACAACCTGCAAGACCAGGGCTTCCTGGACAAATATTGTGTAGGTTTTGATTCCGCTCATATGCCTGAAGGCGAAGAAAAATCACAGAATTTTAAAGACTACATCATGGGTGTCTACGATGGTGTGCCAAAAACCCCTGAGCGCGCTGCTGAGATATGCGGAACCGCGCCAAGTGTTATCCGCAGTCTTGCCGAGCAGATGGCTACCACCAAGCCAATGGTTCTTAAATGCGGTCAAGCTCCCGGGCGCGTGCACAACGGCAATCAGTATGCGCAGCTGTTCTATACCATAGGTTGGATGACCGGAAATCTTGGCAAGCCCGGAACTGAGATCGGCGCCGCAGATGGCTCCGATGGCATGCAAAGCTACAACTATTTGGTTGAACTAGGCAAGTCGTTGATGAAGAAACCGGACAACATCGGTTGCACATTGCCGCGTACCGGTGGACAAGTTGACAAGGGTAAATACGATCCCAATCAGTATTATGGCATTGCTTATGCGGAGTTTTGGAAAGCTATTTTAACCGGCAAGCACACCGACTTCCTCAGAGGTGAGGCCACCTGCAACATCAAGTGCTTAGTCAAGTTTGGCAGATGTAGCCAGATAAATCAGAATCTTGATCTGACCACTGCTATTGAGGCTTTAAGGGCACCCGGAAAGATCGAGTTTAACGTTACCGCTGACTTTTTTATGACCCCGGACTGTCAGTACTCTGACATAGTGCTTCCGGCAGCAACGCCGTGGGAACGCGAGGGCGGATACGCAGCAAACCTCAACTCCGAGTCGATCATCTTTGGACAAAAAGTCATCGAGCCGCTATATGAGGCTATGCCGGATTGGTGGATGCATAAAGAGCTATGCAAACGCCTGGACATGGACTACTCGGTGCTTGGTCCGGATAATCCGGAGCAAAATGCCGCAACCCAGATCGCCGAGACAAAAGTCATCAAGACAGACGGTTCCGAGATGGAGTATCTGGCTAAGGTCACTGAGGCTGATATCAAGAAGTGGGGCATTTTAGCCGAGCCGCATGACGGACGCATACCTTTTGAAGATATCGCCAAGACCGGAAGTTACCAGGTAGAGCGCTCAGAGGACGATCCGTATCTCTACTACGGTTACAAAGACTATGTGGATGACCCTGTGGCTAATCCGCTTAAAACAAAGACCGGTAAGCTTGAGATATTCTCTCGCAATCTGGAAAAGATTATCAAAACCTACAACACAACCTATGTTGACCCACTACCCAAGTATGTAAAAGCTGTTGAGGGTTACGAAGACTCTTTCTCGGACTGGAACAACAAGGTCAAGGGCGAGTATCCTTACCAGATGCTGGGCATTCATATCGCCAGACAAGCCCATTCCTCTTTTGGCAACGTTAAGTCGATAGCTGAGGTATTTGCCAACAACTTAATCATCAATCCAAAAGATGCTAAAGAACTCAAAATTGAAGCGGACGATACAGTTTTAATAAGCAACACACACGGCAAAACGATTCGTCGCGTACAGCTGTCTTCGCGTGTGATGCCCGGTGTGGTCATTGTTGGTCAAGGTAACTGGGTTAATTTGGACAATAAGTCCGGTGTGGACTTGGGTTGCAACATGAATACCCTTACCGGAGGGCATCTTAGCGGAGCCGGTCATTCACCTTACAACACAGTGTTGGTAAAGATAGAGAAATGGTCAGGTGAGCAGCTTCAACCTGATTATCTTCTCCCGCAAGTTATTCCCAGCGTTTAAAGGAGACACCGATCATGGTCAAACAATATGGCTTTTATATTGATGTGAACAACTGTGCGTCATGCAAGACTTGCATAGCAGCATGTAAAGATAAAAACGACACGCTTGTAGGACTAAAGTATCGCAGAGTTTATGAGTGTGAGAGCGGAACATGGGGCGAGAAAGAGGGCGTTGCAAGCCCTGAGAACATCTATGTTTATAGCCTTTCATACTCGTGCAACCACTGCGAAAAACCGGAGTGCGTGCGCGTTTGTCCAACCGGTGCGCATCAAAAACGCGAAGACGGAATCACGTTTGTGGACAGCGATGTTTGTATCGGCTGCGGAACATGCGCATCATCTTGTCCTTATCAAGCGCCTAAGCTCAACACCGAAAAGCAACATATGGGCAAGTGCAACTTCTGCATGGATCGCTTGGATAATGGCGAGAATCCTGCCTGTGTTGATGCATGTTTGATGCGTTGTCTGCACTTTGGCGAGCTGTCAGAGTTGCAAGCCAAGTACGGTTCAGTGCGCGATATCGAGCCCTTGGCTTCATCGGCAAAAACAAATCCATCAATCGTCATCACACCGTCAAGGCTTGCTAAAGACGGCGATAAGGTGCGCGTTATGAATCCAAAAGAAGAGATCGCGTAATTTTACGTTTGAGTTAAATGCGAGTGCGAAGCCCTATCGCTGCTGTAAATCCGGCGGCGATAGGGCAGATTTGTCGGAGAGTGAGATAAAGATGGATGCAAGTGTTGAGACCAGCGAGATGCATGTGCTTAGATGCTACTTATATCAGCTGATGAAAGCGCTATATGGAAGCGAGCCAAATGCAGAGCTGCTTGCAGCAGTGCTCAGTGATGGAACTTATATGGCCTTGGAGCATGTTTTGCTTGCGTTTGGGTGTGATAGAGAAGCTGCTTGCGGAGAACTAGGCTTCATGTCAAAGCTAAAGCAGATGTTTGAAGACGATGCAGATCATCTGCTTGATAGGATAAAAAACGAGTACACGCGGCTATTTATAGGCCCTCAAAGTTTGCCTGCTCCACCGTGGGAGTCGGTGTATAAATCCAAGGAAAGGTTGCTTTTTAACGCCGACACTCTTGCTGTCAGAGAGGCTTATCTAAAGCGCGGATTGCTGCCGAGTGGATACCCTAATGAGGCAGACGATCATCTATCCACCGAGTTGGATTTTATGTTTTTAATGGCCGACGAGATGCGAGAGCTGTTTGAGAGCGGCAAAGACTCCGGCGAGCAAATTTCTGATTTGGTCAAATCGCAGCTGCTTTTTTTGGAAGAGCACCTGCTAACCTGGGTGAGCCAATTTGCTAAAGACATACAAAAATCTGAGTCTATGCTGATGTATCCGCAGATGGCAAATCTATTGCATGTATTTCTTGCAGAGGATGCACGGGCGCTGCGCTCAATATGACGCACTATTTTTCAGCCATTCATGCGACAATGATACCCCACAAAAACTAATTAGACTCAGGACAGAGGATATGGCTGAATTTATTTACCAAATGTATCAAGCACGCAAAGCTCACGGTGACAAAGTGATTCTCGACGATGTCTCGCTCTCGTTTTATCCCGGCGCCAAGATAGGCGTAGTGGGCCCCAACGGCATGGGTAAATCTACACTGCTTAGGCTTATGGCCGGTTTTGAAGACGTGAGCAATGGTGAGGCTAGGTTAACTCCCGGCTACACCGTTGGCTTGCTGGAGCAAGAGCCTGCGCTTGATGAAGACAAGACCGTTCTTGAGAATATTCAGCAAGCCTTTGGCAAGCTATTAGCAAAGATCGAGCGCTTTAATCAAATCGGCGAGGAAATGGCATCTCCCGATGCTGATTTTGACAAGCTGATGGATGAAATGGGCAAACTGCAAACAGATATCGATGCAGCTGATGGCTGGGATTTAGACAGTCAACTCTCTCAAGCTATGGATGCCTTGCAGTGCCCCGATCCGGATGCCCCGGTATCGATCTTATCCGGTGGAGAGCGTCGTCGTGTTGCTTTATGCCGTTTGCTGTTAGAGGCTCCGGATCTATTGTTGCTGGACGAGCCTACTAACCACCTCGATGCCGAGTCTGTGCTTTGGCTGGAGCACTTTTTGAGCACCTATAGCGGTGCCGTGCTGGCAGTTACCCACGACCGCTACTTTTTGGATAACGTAGCCGAGTGGATATGCGAAGTTGATCGCGGTCATCTATATCCATACAAGGGCAACTACTCCACATATTTGGATACCAAGGCCAAGCGTTTGGAGGCACAAGGGCAGCAGCAGGCTAAGCTTGCCAAGCGTATGCAAGCCGAGTTAGAGTGGGTGCGCAGTTCGCAAAAGGCTCGCCAGGCAAAAGGAAAGGCGCGTTTAGAGCGCTTTGCGCAGATGGAAGCCGAGGCGCGTGCAGCTAAGAAAGTTGACTTCTCTGAAATCCATATACCGGTAGGTCCTCGCCTAGGAGCTAAGGTTATCGTTGCCGATCATATACATAAGGCTTTTGGTGATCGCGTGCTTATCGATGATCTGTCGTTTGCACTGCCGCAGGGCGGCATTGTAGGCATTATCGGTCCAAACGGCGTTGGTAAGACTACGCTGTTTAAGATGATCATGGGGCTGGAACCTTTGAGCGGCGGCACGCTTGAGATAGGCGAGTCTGTGGCGTTGTCGTATGTTGATCAAGGGCGGGCGGGCATCGACCCCAAGAAGAGCTTGTGGGAAGTTGTATCAGACGGCAACGACTTCATGCGCGTTGGTGAGACCGAAGTTCCCAGTCGTGCGTATGTTGCAGCATTTGGTTTTAAAGGTTCTGACCAGCAAAAACTTGCCGGTGTGCTCTCGGGCGGCGAGCGAAACCGTCTCAACTTGGCGCTCACGCTAAAGCAGGGCGGAAACCTCTTGCTTTTAGACGAGCCAACAAATGACTTGGATGTTGAGACACTCTCTTCTTTGGAAGAGGCGCTGCTGGAGTTCCCGGGATGCTCGGTGATCGTAAGCCACGACCGCTGGTTCTTAGATCGCGTTGCCACCCACATATTAGCTTGGGAAGGAAGTGACGAGAACCCGGGAAACTGGTACTGGTTTGAGGGCAACTTTGAAGCCTACCAAGCAAATCGTCTGGAGCGACTGGGTCCGGAAGCCGCAAAACCTCACAGACTACACCGCAAACTAACCAGGGGGTAGTTTGCGGTTTACCTATAACTTCTGGCGCTTCGCATGCTGAACGCGATCGTTGAAGCGTTGTGTATCAGCGACGATGTCTGCGGAGTCATGATGCCGCTAATGCCGGCGGCTAATAGTGCGGAATTGGTACCTATTATCTGCGCGTAACATGAGTTTAAACGCTTCATGAGCTCTGTGCTTATTGTGCGAAAGCGTACCAGCGAGCTTAAACTGCCTCCGGACAAAGTAACGTCGGCGACCTCTTTGGCAATGGCTGTGCCTTGCCCCATGGCAATGCCAACATCAGCTAATGAGAGTGCCGGCGAATCGTTTACGCCGTCGCCCACCATGACGATTTTGCAGCCTTCGCTGCGCAGCTTCTCCACATAATTGTATTTTTGCTCCGGTAGTAAGTTGGCGTGAAACTCTGTAATACCGGCTTCACTTGCGATCTTTTTTGCCGTGCGCTCGTTGTCGCCGGTAAGCATGACCACTCGCTTAAAGCCCAAATCTCGCAGTGTTTTGATGTCTGTGGCAATGTCTTTTTTGAGTGGGTCGCTGATTCCCAATACTCCTACTAACACTCCGTTTATTGCCAGATAGAGAGGGGAGAGCCCTTCCATCTCGGCATCGATATTGGCTTTGTCTTGTTTGTTGATAACCACGCCTTCGTCTTCGATAACAAAGTGCTCGGAGCCGATGATTGCGCGTTTGCCCTCAAAGGAAGACGCTATGCCATGTGCTACCAGGTATTCTACCTCGGCGTGTCTTTCGCGATGCCTGAGATTCTTCTCCAGCGCTGCTCGCACAACAGCGCGAGCTACAGGGTGGGGGAAGTGCTCTTCAAGGCAAGCCGCAAAGCGCAGTATCTCGTTTTTGCGCCAGGTAGTGTCTATGGGCATGATTTTAGCCAGTTGAGGCATTGACTCTGTGAGCGTGCCCGTCTTGTCGAAGATGATCGTATCAGCAGCAGCCATGGTCTCGAAATGCTTTGAGCCTTTAACGGTAAGACCATCGCGAGCGCTTTGATTCATGGCAGTGAGCACCGCAATTGAGCCTGTAAGTTTGAGCGCGCATGAGTAATCGACCATCAAAGCGGCTGACACCTTGGTAATATCTCGGGTGATAAGCGCCACGGCACCGGCCAACAGGAAGTTCCACGGCACGATTTTGTCCGCCAAGCGCTCCATGCGTTCTTGTGTGGGCGCCTTTTGACTTTCGGACTGTTCGACCATATTCACGATTGAGCGAACCTTAGTCTCACTAACAGTTGAGCGCACGCGAATGAATATCTCGCCATCCTCAACGGCTGTACCTGCAAAAACGTCATCGCCAGTCGTACGCTCAATACTAAGAGACTCTCCGGTAAGCGAGGATTGGTTAACTTGAGCTATGCCACTTTCAATCGTGCCATCCACGCTTATGGGCATGCCGGTGCGTACAACAATCAAGTCACCGTCTTTTAGGTCAGCGCTTGGTACGGTTTTTTCCTCAATTCCAAATATCATTTGGGCAGTCTCAGGAATGTGGAGCAGCGAATACAGCAATTCGTTCTCGGAACGTATGCGCGTATACTCCTGCATGGTCTCACCAAGTTCCAGCAAAAACATCGATTGGCTGGCGGTCTTTGGGTCGCCTGTTATGAAAGACATCGCGATTGCTGACGCGTCTAATACAGGGACATCAAGTTTTGGCTTTAGCAATGACTTGATGCCCTGAAAGAGGAACTTTCGGTATCGCCAAAGCGACCACAGTGTTGCAATTGGGGTTGGCAAAAACCATCGTTTGGCAAAGTAAGCACCTACAAGAACAGCTATGTCCATGAACAGATCGTTGGCGCGCGGAGCTAACGCGAATGTGTAGTCGTTTCGAGCCTGATCAATAGTATTAGCGTTGATAGAGCTTAAATATGAAAGCAACGCTTTTTTGTTTTTTGCGCCGGGAGTATATGTGACAGCAACACTGCCAATACGCGGATATATCCTTACTTTTTCCACGTTTGGACCGTCGCATAACACCTTGTTAAAGGCATCCAAATCGCGCTTAGGAACAATGCCTGCAAGCACAATCCTTAGCCGCCCGGGCAACTCTTTTTCGATTGTGTATTTCATCTTTAATGTCGGCGCTATGCCTTTTTTGTCTTTTTGGGAGTTTCCTCTGTTGCTTCAGCAGCGCAAGTGCACTCAGCATCAGTTGAGTTTATATATTTTGCCTCAGCAACGATGTCGTCTACTTGCGCTTTTGCCTGCTCGACAATGTTTTCATAAGCCGACTTTGCCTGGAGCCCTTTGGCTACGCCTTGCACATAGACCTTCTTGGCCGTATTACTCGTCAAAGCTCTTAAACCCAACGATCCTACCAGAACCCCCAAGCCTACAAGTAACCCACTTTTTGCACCAGATTGCATTGCGACTTCCTCTCTTCTGTTTTGTATTGGTTATAGTTCTAACAAATGCGCTCAGAGAACTAAATGGCCATTAGAGTCTCCCAATTATCTTGCACACAAGTTAGAGCTGTATAACACTGATGCTAACATGCAAAGATTCACAAGTAAAGAGTATTTCTAGAGATAGTATTCGATTTTAAAAAGAACCATAAATCCGTACGCAACCTGTAATTGCGGATCTTCAAGCCAAATACGGTGGACTCACCTACCAAAGCAGTGATAATCTGATGCAATTCAAAGGAGGCAAGATGCTAGGCGAAAAGATCTATCAGCTAAGAAAGCGCAACGGATTATCACAAGAGGAGTTGGCTTCCAAACTTACCGTCTCAAGGCAAGCAATCTCCAAATGGGAGCTTGGCGTGACTACGCCCGATACCGAAAACGTTGTGCAATTAAGTAAGCTATTTGGGGTTTCAACAGACTATCTGCTAGATGATGATTTGCAAAGTGACGAGGACGCGCCGGGGTTTAATAGACCTGCGGATGGCAGCAATAAAAGCAGATTGAGAGTCGCTTCTTACTGTCTTATTGGTGTGGGCTTGCTGGGCATACTTACCTTATGGATCCTTTCGACAATAATGGGCACCTCTGCTAATACCGAAGAAGCTTCGTTGATTAAGGTTGTCTGGATCGATCTCCAAACATTTTTGCAAGCATATCGCCTGGATGTGCTGTTTTGGTTTTTTTGCGTTTTGTTGATAGTGGGGTTGTTCATGGTTTTATTCAGCCAGACCAGTAAGCCTATTGAGCCTGTCAGGCATGCCAAGGGATTAGATGCAGAACTTGATGCAGAGGTAGAAGCATTAAACAAAGAGCTGGCGAAGATAAAGCATGACATTGATAAGATGCCTAAGATGCGATGAGAATGAACGCAATTTGATGCACTAGCAATTAATCGGCACTTTTTATTTAGCTTACTGTCTCCACTCTCATTAGTTATGTATGTTTTCCGGCAACTACTTATGCGTTCGGCGCAATACATCTTAAATGCACCACTTACCATAATCTGTTAAGCGCAGAAAAACTACCGGAGTATAATCTTGTGCCAATTAAACTGAAAATGAAAGGGTGATCGTATGACTGGACTCATTATTGCTGCAGTGGTTGGTATTATTATTATCGCATCAAGCATCCCCCTTTTAAAAGGACGGGGCGCATTTCTTATGGCTGGCTATAACACAATGTCAGATCAGGAGAAGGCAGCTTGGAACGAAAAACTTTTATGTCGCTCGTTGGGTAAATTATTGCTTATTGCCGGGGTGTGGGTAATGGCAATAGGCGTTCTCAGCTATTTTGATCTGATCTGGATAATAAACGTAAGCGTCCCACTTTCCATTGTTGTGCTTATTATATGGATTGTCTACATAAACAAAAGCCCAAAGTTTAGGCAATAAGAAAATGCACGTAAAGTGGCTTACCTGGCGTTAACTAATGCAGTGCACGTCTCCGCAATTAATGGTTTTCAGCAGTTTGTGTGAGTGAAGATCCAGAGTTAGACAGGGCAGCAAACAAAAACTGAGGTTGTGGAGAATATTGCTCAAAAGGGTTGCATTTACGTATGATCGGGTAAGCTTAGTTTTGAGGGTAAAAGACTGTTGTCACTAGGGAGGCACAGACAGCAATAGAACCAACTGCTAGTCAATTGCTGCCTAAACAATGCGCTAAATTAGTGTTTAGTGCAGAG
>DBCW01000054.1:9109-32113 GCA_002293265.1 Eggerthellales bacterium UBA948 | reverse complement strand
GGGGTTAAAGAGCTTGCCAAATTTGCAATCACCGGAACTCCTCCACAAGTAACTGTAGAGCTTTTTGACCTGCTTAGAGAAAACGGCACTCTGCTAAAGATTTTGCTCAGTTCTGCCGGTGACGCTAAGTTTCACGCCAGGCTTCGTGACAAGCTTTGCGCAGATCTGGTTCGCTCTATCCTTCACCGCAAGTACACAGAAAACCCAACTCCGCTAACGGAGTACTACATATCTTATTATGCCGCTGCCACAATAGGTCTAATCCAGCNNGCTACGGTTGGTCTGATCCAACATTGGCTGGAGCTTGGAATGCAAGAAACATCAGAAAATATGGCACGTATTATGCTAAGCATTATGATGCTTAGGCCCGGGGATCCCATTAAGCTTAAGGGAAGGGAGAAAAAATGATCACGCACCACCTTGGCATTGACGTTGGTTCAACGACGGTCAAGCTTGTAGTTTTAGATTCCGACAACAACATTTTACTTTCGGACTATCAAAGACATCACGCCGATATCCGCGCGACCATTGCCGAGATTATTGCTGAAGCTGCAAAGGATTACGGCGATGAGCAGCTTACCGTAGCGATCACCGGTAGCGGTGGTTTGCTTTTAGCGCAGTGGCTGAACCTCACTTTTGTGCAAGAAGTTATTGCCTCCAAAACAGCTGTTGAGACCTTCATTCCCAAAACCGACATAGCAATCGAGCTTGGTGGAGAAGATGCCAAAATTATCTATTTTGACCAGGGCATAGAGCAGCGCATGAACGGTACTTGCGCCGGCGGCACAGGTGCGTTCATCGATCAAATGGCATCTTTGATGAATACCGATGCCGGCGGACTCAATGAGTTGGCAAAGGATTCTACCATCATCTACCCCATCGCCTCACGCTGCGGAGTATTTGCCAAGACCGACGTTCAGCCGCTACTAAACGAGGGCGCAAAGCGCGAAGACATCGCGGCTTCAATTTTCCAGAGCGTTGTCACCCAAACTATCAGCGGACTGGCTTGTGGTCGTCCAATCAGAGGCAACATCGCTTTTCTGGGTGGCCCTCTACAATACTTGCCCGAACTAGAGAAGCGATTTGTCGTTACCCTTGACTTATCTGAAGACGAGATAATCAAACCGGATAACGCACACCTTTTTGTGGCAAGTGGTGCCGCAATTGCCGGAAAGAGCAACGCCTCACTGACCCTGCACGAGATCAAAGACAGGTTGGAGAAGCTGGGCAATACTCAAGCCTCAGAGATTGCTCGTCTTGACCCCCTATTTACTGATGCCGCAGATTATCAAGCTTTTACCGAGCGTCACAAAAAAGCCGCAATCCCCCGTGCCACGCTGGCTGACTACCGGGGCACAGCTTTTCTTGGAATCGATGCCGGCTCAACCACCTTTAAAGCTGCGTTGATCACAGAAGATGGCAAGCTACTCAAGCAGTACTATGCAAACAATGGCGGCGATGTTCTTAAAGCTGCCAAAAACGCTTTAGACGACATCTACCGCGATTTACCTGTCGATACCAGCGGCGAGGCACTGGTAGAGTTGGGACACGCAACTGTTACCGGTTATGGTGAGGGTTTGCTGCTGGAAGCCTTGCAAGCCGATTCCGGCGAGATCGAGACTATTGCCCATCTGCGCGGTGCCCAAGAGCTCTGCCCAAATGTTGAGTTCATCTTGGACATCGGCGGGCAAGACATGAAATGCCTGCGTGTAAAAGACGGCGTTATCGACCACATCATGCTAAACGAGGCCTGCTCATCCGGCTGTGGTTCTTTTATCGAAAGCTTTGCCGCTTCGCTAAAGATGGGTGTGGAGGAATTTGCACAAGCTGCCGTAGAGTCAACAAGCCCTGTTGACCTAGGATCTCGCTGCACCGTATTTATGAACTCACGTGTTAAACAGGCGCAAAAAGAGGGCGCGACCGTTGGCGACATCTCAGCCGGTCTTTCCTACTCCGTAATAAAGAATGCTTTGTTTAAGGTGATTAAGATACGTGATCCGCGCGATGTTGGCGATCACATTGTGGTGCAAGGCGGCACTTTCCTAAACGATGCCGTATTGCGTTCTTTTGAAAAGCTGCTCGACCGCGATGCCATCCGCCCGGATATCGCCGGAACTATGGGTGCCTTTGGCGCAGCTTTGCTGGCACGTGACAGATACTTAGACGCGCTGCAAGCAAGAGACGCTTCTTCTGTCATCCCCGTTTCTTCTTCTGTCATCCCCGCGAAAGCGGGGATCCACCTCAACGACAAAAGTGCTATGGATTCCCGCCTGCGCGGGAATGACATGGGGGGTAGCGGGAATGACGTGGGGAGTCGCGGGAGGGGCAGTGAGGATAGTGAGTATGACATGGGGGGTAGTCAAAGTGAAAACACGAGTAATTATGGCGAGCAGCACGAACCGGTTCGCTCCGGGCTTCTCACCGCCGCCGAGCTGACCGCGCTTGAGCCCGACCACACAACAGCTCGCTGTAAGCTCTGCTCAAATGCCTGTTTGCTAACCATAACCACTTTTGGCAAAGACCCTGCGACCGGCAAGACTCGCCGTTTTATCACCGGCAATCGCTGCGAAAAAGGTGCCGGCATTAAGACCCAAGACGCTGAGCTGCCTAATCTCTTCATCTACAAGCGCGACCGCTTGTTTAAGGGTACCGAAGCTAATCCTTACACGCCGCTTACCCCTGATGAAGCTACTCGCCCCGTGGTTGGTCTGCCGCGCGTACTCAACATGTATGAGAACTATCCGTTCTGGTTCACTTTCTTCAAAGAGTTGGGCTTTTCCACGGTTTTATCCGAGGAAACTCGCAAGTCTACTTACGAGGCCGGGATCGAATCCATGCCCTCGGAAAGCGTTTGCTACCCGGCCAAATTGGCGCACGGACACATTATGGATCTGCTTTCGCGCGGAGATGAGAGCACCAATCACCCGCCTGTCGATATCATCTTCATGCCTTGCATCCGCTACGAGCGCAAGGAAGACGAAGGTTCTCCAAACCACTTTAACTGTCCGATAGTTGTAAGCTATCCGGAAGTAATTAAATTAAATGTCGAGGAGCTTCAGGCATCTGACGTGGCATTTTTAAACCCTTTCTTGCCATACGACCACAAACCACGTTTCATAGAGCGCGCGCATGAGGAGCTTAAAAAATACTACGATGCTCATCCGCAGGCCAAAGGCTCTGCACCTAGCCTCGAAGAAATTACTTCTGCTACTGAGAAAGCCTGGGCAGAAGACGATGCATTCAAGCATGATGTGCGTTGTTCAGGCGAGCGAGCGCTCAAGTGGATGGAAGACAGCGGCACGCGTGGCATTGTTTTGGCCGGTCGTCCTTATCACGTTGACCCCGAGATCAATCACGCGATACCGGAGCTACTCACCAACTTTGGCTTAGCTGTACTTACCGAGGACAGCATCGCGCACATAATTAAGCCTGAACGCCCGCTTCGCGTTGTTGACCAGTGGATGTATCACTCTCGCCTATATGCAGCAGCCAAGCTTTGCACGCTGCGTGACGATCTGGATCTGATCCAACTAAACAGCTTTGGCTGCGGTCTTGATGCTATTACCACCGATCAGGTTCAAGAGATTCTGGAACCCGCCGGCAAGATTTACACCGTGCTTAAAATTGACGAGGTAAACAATCTGGGCGCTGCTCGCATTCGAGTGCGTTCGCTTTTGGCGGCTCTACGCGAGCAAGAGGAAGCGGCAACTGTCACTGCGAGCGAGGCCATCATTAACACCGCAAGCTACGTCGCAAGCAATGCCTCAACTGTCATTTTGAGCGAAGCCGAAGATGACACCAATCCTGAAGAAATTCCCACCGTCTTATGCTCGCCGGAGACCACAAACACCGACCTTAAGACCATACTCTCACTATTTAAAAACACGAAACCTAACAAAGCGAGTACCGCGATCAATAAACCCGGCTACACAAAGGAAATGAAAGACCAGAAGTACACCATATTAAGCCCACAAATGGCACCAATACATTTTGAGCTGCTGATAAAAGTCTTTGAGGAAGCCGGTTACAACCTAGAGCTTCTGCCCAGCGTAGACCCGGGCGCTGTGGAAGCAGGACTGCGCTACGCCAATAACGACATCTGCTATCCATCGATCCTGGTTACCGGGCAGATCATGGAAGCTGTAATGTCCGGGCGCTACGACATGGATCGCACTGCCGTAATCATCACTCAAACCGGTGGAGGATGTCGCGCCACAAATTACATCGGGCTTATCCGCAAAGCCTTAAAAGAAGCCGGATATGGACACGTGCCAGTAATTGCTCTTTCATTTCACAATATTGGCGGAGAGAACAACCCCGGCTTTGGCATATCAGCAAAAATGCTGCTCAGGGCGGTATATTGCTTCTACTATGGCGACCTTTTGATGGCTTGCCTGTATCGCACTCGCCCTTATGAGGCAGTACCCGGATCAGCTAACTCGCTCTATGATAAGTGGATGAAAATCTGCGGCGACCAATTACTGGGACGCATAAACTACCGCATTTATAAGCGTACGGTAAAGACCATCATCCAAGAGTTTGACGAGCTTGAGCTAATAAACGACAGAAGCAAGCCACGCGTTGGTGTGGTTGGCGAGATCCTGGTTAAGTTTCACCCCACTGCCAACAACGGCATCGTTGACATAATTGAGAACGAGGGCTGCGAAGTTGTGGTGCCGGGGCTCACCGAGTTCTTCTTGTTTGGCATTTCCAACTCCATCTGGCAACACCAAGAGCTGGCTAAATCCAAAAAGTCTACCATCGGCTCCAAGATCACCATCGCGGTGTTAAAACGCATGCGCCAACCCCTGACCAAAGCCCTAAGCAAGAGCAAGCGCTTTGAGCCACCGGCAACTATTTACGAGTTGGCAGATTTTGCTCGGCCGATACTCAGCCTGTGTAACTCCATGGGCGAGGGATGGCTGCTCACCGCAGAAATGGTCGAGCTCATCCACACCGGAACACCCAATATCGTGTGCACCCAGCCATTTGCCTGCTTGCCCAATCATGTAACCGGCAAGGGTGTAATCAAGGAGCTACGCAGGCTCAACCCCGAGTCCAACATCGTGGCTGTGGATTATGACCCGGGTGCCAGCGAGGTAAATCAGTTAAACCGCATAAAACTAATGATCTCAATAGCCAAAAGCAATTTTGAGAAGAAGTAGACAGTTACAAACCGTAAATTTGACAATATGAGTTCGCTTTATATAATAGTCTTTACGTTTTGATTAATAGTCAGAAGACAGGCATGACGGATTTTCAAAAAGATGGAATTTTGCAGCGGCTCATGCAGCTAGACGATGACGCATTGGCTCTTTTTGGACTGTCGCAACGCTTTGAAATAACCATAGTGGGTGGAAGCGCCCTCATTATCACAAGACTTACACCTGATACGCGTTTTACAACGGACATAGATGTGTTAAAGGCTAGTCAAGAACTTGAACAGCTATTAGAGCGATACGATATGAACATGAGCGTTTCTACCTTTCTCTACCAATACCCTCATAATTGGGAAAAGCGCAGAAGACCCATCCCTTTTGATGGTCAGGTTATTGATGTTTACACGCTCTCAAATGAAGATCTCGTGATCACAAAACTCTTAGCGTGGAGAAGAGTTGATAAACATGACCTTACCAATATGCTCGCAACTGACTGTATAGATTTCGATAAGCTAAAGAGCATTATAGATGATGTAACGGAGCTACGAATCAATCTTGAAGACGAAGAATGGAATGCATTTTTCAGCCGCTATTTGGCTTTTGAGCAAGGTGAACTCACATGAGAAGACTCGTGTTCAACAGATGGATAAAACGATTGCTTGTAGAACTTGCAGATACCAGCTCCTTTAATCTCCGAAAATTTGCTGCAGCTGCACAAAAAGATATTCCCAGAATCGCAGAGCCACTCCTGCTTTACGCTTATGACACACAAATTACAGAAAAACTCCTTGACCTTATCTGGGATAAAGAACTGCTCGCTTCCTACAAGACAGCCCTGCAAGCTCTCGGAAAAAAGAACCTCTCTGAGATTGCGCTGGGTTCACACTATGTCCCGGGTTTGTCGCGAGAGTATATAAAAATCCTTAACTCTTATCGAGTTGCCTATCAAAGACCCGAAACAGTACGAGAGTCAAAAAAAATGCGTTGGGAGCGCAGCCGCACTTTACAACTTGAAAAGGGTGTAAGTGCTGCCGAGATATACCACGCACTCAAATTAAATCCCGGCAATACAAATGCCTATCTCAAACATGGCTCTCTTGACAAAGTGTCGCTCGAAACTGCAACAGCCATCATGAAGTTTCTCTATGCGTATTAAGTAGAATATTTTTCGAACTTGCCGCTCATTTTCCATTTCCCTTGCAGATTTAAAGTTTGATATTAATATTGCAAGAATAAAAGGATGAATAACTTTAGTTTTGTCCTTGGCACATAAAAGCGGGAGACCTAAACAGATCTCCCGCCATGTCAATCATGCATCCCGCGCCCCATTGCCATTCCCGCTTTCCCCTGTCATTCCTATTAGATAATATCCCCACCTTATCTAATAGGAATGACAACTTGGGTTAGAGACGTAGTTTTCGGACAGCCTGTCAAGAACATATTAGCATGTATTCAAGTCAAAGTGCTTTCCTGACCATTGTTTTACAAGCGTAAAGCTAAGTTTTGCTTGCTTGTGCTAGACTGAAACTATAGGTTGCTACTGCGGGTTTTGAAATCTCCAACCAAAATAGGTAGCAGCAACTAAGCAGAAATCACACAATATGATTATGCACTTATAAGCCCTCAAGGGCTTTTAATTAAATCAGGGGACAAAATGACCGACAATACAACAGCAGAACCAGAAGATCCAACGCAGAAACTTAGCGCCTCCGGTCGCCCGCTACCTAAACGCTGGTTTGTTTTGATCTGCATCATTTGGGCAGGGCAAGCGGTCTCGATGCTTACCAGTTACGCCGCCGGATACGCAGCAGTCTGGTATGTGACCGAGACCACCGGCAGCGCTTGGATGCTCTCCTTGCTCACCATTGCCGCCTTTTTGCCACAAGGCATTCTCTCTCCTTTTGGTGGAGTAGTTGCCGACAGATTTAACCGACGCACAGTCATGGTAGTGGCTGACTTCAGCATCGGCATAATCTCGCTTATCCTAGGTATAATCATTTTGCTCGGACAAGTAACTATCGCGCTTATAGCAGTGTTGGTCATTGCCAGAAGCATCGGGCAAGCATTTCATGGTCCGGCAATGATGGCTGCCATGCCAATGTTGGTTCCGGAAAAACACCTTATGCGCATCAATACGCTCGACCAACTGCTCATAAGCATCTGCAGCATAGGTGCTCCGGCGTTTGGTATCTTCCTCTATACAGTTATTGGCTTTTACGCTGTCATGTTCCTGGACTTCATTGGTGCAATGATAGCTGTGGGCGCACTGCTGCTGGTTAAGATTCCCACAACACATGATGAGTCTGCCGAAAACCAGCATGTTTTGCACAACCTGGCTGTAGGCTTTCGCTCCATTACCAGCAATCGCGGACTGTGGATACTCATAGTTTCCATAACTGTAGGCATGGTCGCATTTGGATCCATCAGCGCTTTCTTCCCACTGATGACCTTTAGTCATTTCTCCGGCGATGGATATATGGCATCGTTAGTTGAAGCCGTGTTTGGCATTGGCATGATTGTTGGCTCGGCGATTTTAATGGCTTGGAACGGCGGCAAAAGACTGGCACTGCTTATCGCGGTTGCCGCAGCAATTACCGGTGTCATAACCGCTGCTTGCGGCTTCCTTACCTCAGACATGTTTATAATGTTTGTGATTCTCAGCGGGCTGATGGCAGTATCTTGCTCATGGTTTAACGCACCCATGATCACGCTCATCCAACGCAGAGTAAGCGAAGAAAAGATGGGCAGAGCCTTAGGATTTGTAACAGCACTAATAGGCATCGCTCCCCCATTTGGGATATTCGTCTGCGGCCTACTGGCAGAAGGATTTGAGTTTTCCGGCTTTGTATTTACAGGCACAGGAATACTACCAATATTCATTGGTGCCGGAGTAATCATGATGTTATTAGGTCTGGTCTACGCGCTAAAGAGTGTGCGCGCATTAGACAAAGTGGAGCAAGCGGAGGGTTAAGATAGCCGATAATGAAAGGTTACAGCAAAAGAATACTTAAGATAGTTGCAGTCAGTTGCTTGGCTGCAACGATCTTGATAGCTGCAATTGCCATCATAATCAATTTCAACGCCAAGCCGTTACTTTATGTAACAACGCATGATCAAGGGGCATTGATTTTTCCGGGGAAAACACGATATTTTTGTGTGTTTGATAATGGCAGGGCTGATGAGATATTAGAGTATCCCAGACAAGAAACAGTTTCTTACATTGTAAATGAAAATTCCCTAAACAATGAAATCACTCTCTTCNNGTAAAGAATATACTTCGGGGAAAGAGGTTGATGCAGCGTATAATATTCTTACGCTATTAAACAAAAATAATTACTCTAATCCAAACACCAAACAGTTGCACATTACAAACAATAAGTACTATTTTGTCGTTTTCACATCATTAGATTTATTCTTGGGTCCCACATTTAGAGAAGATTTATATGAGTATTGCCCAAAAACCAATACAATATCAAAAATTGCTAGTTTCGCCGACAAATACATTCAGCACATTCAAGAAGCCTAAGGAAGTGCCGATTAAATCGGTGCTTCCTTAGCCATAACATCACATTTATGGCTAAGCTACGTCTGCCTCTATTGCCCGGATCGCTCAGCCTTCTTGCGATCATTGGCGTTAAGCACGCGTTTGCGCAGACGAATGCTCTTGGGAGTTATCTCCACCAGCTCGTCATCCTCAATATATTCCAGAGCTTCCTCCAGCGTAAACGTGATCGGAGGAGTTAACAATATGCCTTTATCTGCGGAGGATGAGCGCATGTTTGTAAGCTGTTTGGCTTTAGCGACGTTTACCACCATATCGCCCTCTTTGGCGTTCTCACCAACGATCATACCCTCGTAGCAATCCTCGCCCGGACCCACAAACATGCTGCCGCGGGTCTGCAATGTGTCCAATGCGTATGCCAAGCTCTTCTCGTTAGTCATGGCGATCATCGAGCCATTCTTGCGCTTGGATATCTCACCTCGGAAAGGACCGTACTCTAAGAAACGGTGAAACAGGATTGCCTCACCGCGTGTCGCGTTAAGTATGCGTGTGCGAAGCCCCATTGTGCCGCGTGTGGGGATTTTAAACATCAGGTGGGTGTGCTCTTCGCGCTGAGCCATGTCTACCATCTCGCCACCGGCTGAGCCAAACACTTCGATGACTTTACCTGCATATTCGCTAGGCACATCTACCGTTGCTTCTTCGATGGGTTCTATTTTGTGCCCGGCTTCATCGGTGCGAAACAGCACGCGTGGTCTGCCAACCTGAAACTCGAAACCTTCGCGACGCATAGTCTCCATCAATACACTCAGGTGCAGCACACCGCGCCCGGAGACTTCCACTCCGCCGCCACCATCAAGTTGTGTAATCTGCATCGAGATATTAGATTTTGCTTCTTTGGCTAGACGCTCGTTTATCTGACGTGCGCCAACGATCTTACCCTCTTTGCCAACATAAGGGCTGGTAGAAGCCTGAAACACAACAGACATTGTAGGTTCTTCAACCTTGATCGGTTCAAGTTCAAGCGGATGCTCGTGACAAGTTATCATGTCGCCTATATCGGCATCTTCAATACCTACAACTGCGGCAATATCGCCGGCTTTGACCTCGTTTACTTCTGTACGCCCTAAAGACTCAAAGGTAAACAGCTGCTTGATCTTGGCACTATAGCGAGAACCATCATTTTTGATGACCAAAACACTGTCGTCTTTAAGCAATGTGCCCGAAAAAATACGTCCGATGCCGATACGCCCAACGTATTCTGAGTGGTCGATGGTGCATATCTGCAAAGCTACAGGGCCGGTAGGGTTCACGTCCGGTTTGGGAACGTACTTGATGATCGTATCCAGCAGAGGAATCATGTCGTCGTTATCGTCATCAGCCTCATACCGTGCATAGCCGTTTACTGCTGAGGCGTAAACTACCGGAAACTCCAACTGCTCGTCAGTGGCCTCCAGTTCCAGCATCAACTCAAATACCGCATCCAGTACTTCATGCGGTCTGGAACCCGGACGGTCGATCTTATTTACAACCACGATAGGCTTAAGACCCAGCTCCAAAGCGTGACGTAAAACAAAGCGAGTCTGTGGCATTGGCCCTTCAAAAGCGTCCACAATAAGCAATACGCCATCAGCCATCTTTAAAACACGCTCTACCTCACCACCAAAATCAGCATGCCCGGGAGTATCGATAACGTTGATCTTAATATCGTTATATTTGATCGCAATGTTCTTGGCTAGAATCGTTATACCACGTTCACGCTCTTGATCGTTGGAGTCAAGCACGCGCTCCTCAACCTGCTGGTTTTCTCTAAATACGCCCGTTGAATGCAATAGGCGGTCTACCAGCGTAGTTTTTCCATGGTCAACGTGTGCGATGATCGCAATGTTACGTACTTTATCTTGTTGCATTACTTAAAGTCTCCGAATCTGTATTAGTCCCCCGGCACCTTGCAATGTCAAAGTTGAATGTATCGTCATTTTTGCCTTGTGAATTATAAGGCTTTTCTATTATTTATGCTTTTCGCAGATTGAAAGAAGCAACAAGTGTTACCTTATCGACAATAGTATCCTAAACAACCTTCGTCGCTTATAAGCTATCCAATTTATCCTCGCACTCTTTGCGAGCAGCATCCAGCTTCTTCAAATTCTCGCGGATGACCTTGATGTTTCCTTGTGAGTTGAATATTTGAATCGCGCCCCAGATCACCAATGGACCGCCGATGATCTCCAAAAAGCGAAACCTTATGCCCACTACCATAGCGATCACGCCGCCTACTGTCAGATATATACCTACACGACGTCTATCCAACTCCGCGTCTAACTGAGCAGTCAGCTGTGTGCGAGCCGCAGTAATGCCTGCTAAGCGCGCCTTTAGTCCGGCAGCTGTATTTAAGTCTCCGTAATCAGCGTTGCTATCATCCCAAGTGTAGGTGTTTCTGGCAGTCCTACTTCCGCCTCCGCCCGGCCAAGCACTGCCTCGACGCGACGCACTGCCTTTGCCCAGCAAATAGTCTTTCGCTTCATTCACGCGCTTAAACTGCTCGGTAGCTCGTTCTTCCAAACGCTTGTTGCCCTTAAACTTATCGGGGTGCAGGATTTGCGCCATCTCTTTATAGGCAGCTTTAACATCTGCCTCAGTGGCACCGTCTTCTAAACCTAGTACACGCAGCGCTTCATCTCGGGTCATCGATCAATCCTTACAAAGAGCCAATCATCTGGCAAAAACTTAAGTTGCCTCGGCTATTCTGTCCACCAAAAGCCCGGCCAATGTTCTTTTGTGGAGAATCTCCGTCGATTCCACCCCGTCCTTGCTTACAAAATGCCAGCGATTGTGTGCGCTGGCAAAACCCAGAGTTGGGTCAGAGACATCATTTGCCACGATCATGTCGGCATTTTTTGTCTCTAGCTTAGCAGCTGCCGCTTCAATTACATCTTGGGTTTCAGCTGCAAAACCAACAACATATGTTAACCCTTTATCTGCTGCCAGTGTGGCCATAATATCGGGATTTGCGACTAATTGCAAAGTAGTTTCTCTGCCTCGATCGCCCTTTTTAAGCTTCTGCTGGCTGCGTTCAAGTGGACGAAAATCTGCCACAGCCGCTGTAAACACAGCGGCGTCCGGCTCAAGCTCTGCGAAAGCTTGCTCTGCGGCTTCAAGCATTTCCTCGGCACTGGTCACTCGTACTACGCTACAGCCAAATGGATCCTTCAGATCAGTTGGACCGCTCACCAAAGCAATGCGCGCGCCTCGGCGCGCCGCCTCCTCCGCAATTAAATAGCCGGTCTTGCCACTTGAGGGGTTAGACAAAAAGCGAGCGGGGTCTAAATGCTCGCGTGTAGGTCCGGCTGTGATGAGCAGGCTTTTACCTTCCATATCCCGCGAGCGTGAAAGCTCAGCTAAAGTCGCTTGGGCGATGTCTTCAATTGCAGCCAAACGCCCTTCGCCAACGTCGCCGCACGCTAAGTATCCTGACTCAGGCTCTACTATCACTGCTCCGCGTTCGTAAAGTCGATCCATAGATTCTTGCGTTACTTCGTCGCGCCACATATGAACGTTCATTGCCGGCGCAATGATTAATGGAGCTTCTGTTGCTAATGCAGTAGTTGTTAAAAGATTGTCTGCCACGCCATTTGCAAGCTTGTTAATAGTGTTTGCAGTGGCCGGAGCAATCACAAACACATCGGCTTCCTCGGCAAGCGAGATATGATGGATGGGGCGAGCAGGGTCGTCAATTGGCGCTATCGCCACCTCTTCGCCGCTTAAAGCCTTAAATGTCGCCGGAGTAACAAACTCAGCGGCCATTGGTGTCATAACAACTTTTACGCGAGCACCGGATTTTTGCAGCGAGCGCAATAACTCGCAAGCTTTATAGGCGGCAATACACCCGGTCACGCCAAGCAAGACTGTTGGCTCGTGTTTTGTTTTGTTGCTTGTACTCACATTACTTTCTTTCTACCTAGATTATGGATTCCTGCTTTTGCAGGAATGACAAGGGGGGTGCGGGAATGACCATGGGCATCACAAGGGGTTGCGGGGATGACTATGGTATTGACTGGTAGCATTGGGGCTGTGGGAATGACCATGGGATTGACTGGTGGCAATGGGATTGCGGGGATGACTGTAGGCATCAATAGACTACTTCCTATACGTTAGTTTGGCGATCGGAGACTCCCAGACTCCTACCTCAACTAGGTCAACTCCCTGCGGCAATAAAGTCTCCATGTGCTCATATATTACTCGCGCGAGATTTTCTGCCGTAGCGTTTATCTTGTCAAAAGGCGCAATGTCATTAAGGTACTTATGATCATAAGTATTCAAAATGCTCATGAGGTTGCTTTTTAGATCCTTAAAATCGTACACAATGCCCACTTCATCAAGTTTGGTGCCAACAACTGAGACCTCGACATCCCAAGTATGACCATGAAGATTACGGCACTCACCGGGATAACCCACCAAAGCGTGAGCGGCATCAAAGTGCTCTTTGATCCAAAGCGTGTATGTTCCAAAACTCGTTGTGTTTTCCATCGAACTCCCTTTCTTGTTGTCGCCTGCGCAAACAGCGGTCTCACCGCTTTCAGTGTGCGTGGCAATAGAGTCATCTCCACCTAAAGTCCCCAACAAGAACAACTCATTTCGTTCAAATTTGACCGGGTAATTTCCGATCGAATCCTTTGCATCCATTGCCTGATTAGCTAGCTCGTCAGCAGCGCTATTCTCCGAGCGCATTACATGTTCAACAGAATACGTCTCAAAGTTGCCCAGCAACTGCATAGCTTCTGCATAAAGTGGCTTTATGCCCTCGTTTTTCACGCGATAGGTGCCAAGTATCTGCTTGACCATCAACTCACTATCGGCACGAACAGCAATTTGCTGCACGCACAATGCTCTGGCATTCAACAGCCCCCATATCAAGGCGCGATACTCAGCAACATTATTTGTCGCGCTGCCAATGTAAGCTCCGCCCCTACAAACAACTTCCGAACCTGCACCATTATCAACACTTATTACAAAACCGATCCCACTCTCCCCCGGATTTCCGCGGCTTCCTCCATCAGTATTGAGGGTCGCGCGTTTGATCATAATTCAACCACCAACAATCTGTGACAATACGGGCACTCACTTACTTTGTCGCCCGCCTCCTGTATTTCTCTAAACTTTGCGATCTGCCCTTCGGTAAAAGCAACTCGACAACCGCTGCAATGCGATCCCTCAACGTGCGCGGCTCCAAATCCGCCTTTTGCCTCGCGAGCTTTTTCATACCTCGCAGCCAGATCATTAGGCAAGTCTGCCAAAAATTGCTCGCGAGCCTGAACGGCCTTAAGCTCCTCTTTCTTAAGCGTACCCGCCTGCAATTGAAAGCTTTCATGCAAATCAGTATCTTGCTTTGAAAGCCTAGCTTGTGCCGTGGCAACCTGCTGCTCAACTGCAGCAATCTTGTCTGTTCGCTCCAACAATTTTAGCGTCTCAAACTCAATCTTTTCTAAACGCTTTGCAAACCCTTCGATCTCCTTTGTCAAAGCAGCAACTTCTTTGTAATTGTTCGTGCTATCAACCTGGTTTTGCACCTCAGCATTTTTCGCCTTTAGCATCGTCTCTTCATCCTGCAGTTTGGCGATAGTCTGCTCGCACTCTTTGCGCATCTGCTCAACTTGCTGTGCCTTTGCGTCAATCTCTGCGCGCTTAGTGCGAAGCGCAAGCAGTTGCGCACGTTGCGGCAGATCCTCAAGCTGCTTTTTTATCCGCATCAACAGCAAATCAACAGCGCTAAGGTCGAGCAAAGTCTTGGCATCACTCATAGTTGTCCTCGATTTCTATTATTTATGCCCCCATATCCGCGCCCGGATGCCACCAAGTAGCACTAGGCGAAAGAACCACAATATCACAATTTGGAAAGCCTGCATCCACTAAAGTTTTCTGCAAGATATTTCGATAAGGAAGCTCAGATACATCATGCCCAAGTTCAATGAGCGAAACATCGGCATCTGCAAGATACATTGCCTCATGGTGACGCACTTCACCGGTTACAAAACAGTCCACTTCGGCAGCTATGACTTCTGCAACAACTTCTCCGGCACCACCGGAACCNNTTAGGATCGCCCCAAACCTTGGCAACATTGCCAAAGTGCCGTTTGTAACGCTGTGCCAGATCACCAAGCAATACATATTTTTTATATGTGGAGGTACTCGAATATTTCTTAGGATCATAAACCACATCCTTGTTGAACACGGCACCTTGAGCTCGACCGAACGCAACCTCTGCGTCCGCAACCCGGGCCAGATGTCCAAGCGAGCCACTTCCGTGTGGCCTTAGCGGAGCCATGAACTCCAACCCAACAGGCTCAAGCAACATATTGGCAGCCACCGGCGCGCAGTCTAGATTAGTGTGCATATTTAGCAGCGCCACGCCTTTTTGTGCTGCCTTATAAACAACCGTTCCATTTGAAACTGCCGGAGATGAAGCTTCAAGAAAACTATCCGGCGCGAACCAAAAAGCACTGTGGTGCGTAACAAGCAGATTGCAACCTTGCGCAGCAGCCGTCTCAACCATCGGCACTGTTTGATCCAAGGCAATTGCAATTCGCTTGACTATCGCCTTACGATCACCCACAAAAAGGCCGGTACGGTCATCAGGCAAAACGTCATCAAGTGGAAACGCCGCAAAAAGCATATCTTCAATATCCCCCACTGAGTATCTAGTCATAATTGTTCTCCTGATCTAGGAAAGCACCGATTTAATCATTGCACGCCATCTTCAGCTCAGTTTGTTCCAGCTATGTCCGAGCAAGCAACGACATTACGCTAGGTAGTGCCGTCGCCTGCTCTAACAGATCTGGAACAAACTGAGCAGAATCTGACACACAAGCATTAAATTGGCACTTCCCTGGGGAAGTTTACATCTCAAAGATAATTTTATTTCATTTTCTGAGCTTTTCTTATGACGACAATTGCCTAGACTTAGTTTTGTTGGAAAAAATTTTCGACAAAGTACGAATTGTAAGTAGTTTTCCTCGGCAATAGACTCTTACCGATAGCAAAGCGGCAGCTTAAACGCTCGGGGTTTAAATACCTTGAACTGTTCGTGCCCCCTAATCGTACTTTCCCGTGATTTTTTGGCGCAATTACGGTGCAGCTAGGAAAATCCCCATTGTTGCCAGAGCTAGGATCACGCTGATTACTGATTCTCCTCCTAATAGACCTGATGCGGCTACCAATCCTGTTTCTTGTTGCTTTGCCTTTTGCGCTTTTAGCTCCTCGGCGCCTAAATCCTTGTTTTTGCGATTGCTCAAGAAGTTAAATATCAGCTTGGCGACTAAACCAAAAAACGCTGCAAATGACATGTAGAAGGGCAGGTAGATACCTAGCCCTATCATCATCGACGGCAGTTTTACTAAGTACAAGACAAATCCAATAGCCAGCCCGGTTAAAAACGCCGGTAAAGACGGGATTCCTGATACCATCGTTGCTACCACGGATGCTTGCGCTGCAATAAACGAGCCTTCGAGACCAAAGGAATCTGTGCCATAGGCTTGCACGATTATGCTTATCACCGACACAGAAACAAATGCGCCTAACAGTCCGCCAATCATCTGACCAACACTTTGCGCTCTGGGATCTGTTCCCAGCTTGTGTCCGGCTTTAAAGTCACTCATTAGATCGCCGGTAAATCCGCAAGCTACAGCGATGATGGCTGCCACAAAAAACAGTTGTACTTGAGTAACATCTGATAACGCGGCGACCACTAACAACACGATTAAACCAAATATCTCCATAGGATCAATACCGGTCTGACCAACGCTTTGTGCTGACATGGCAGTAGTTATCCATGCCAGAGACACTATTATTATGGATGGAAGCGGACCCAACTCAAGCACGAAACATATTACCAGCGCCACAGCAGCGATGATGACCGCGGCTAGCCCTGCTGACACCTTGCTGCTAAACAGTCTTTGGCTGGCATCTTGAAGAGACAAAACCGAATCGCCCTCTTTGCCTTCTCTTATAAAACTGTCTCGTCCATTTCTGCCATTCCCGCTCCCTTTATTGTCATTCCCAACCCCTTTTCTGTCACTCTCACTCTCTTTTTTGTCATAGAGAGGCGTAGACGACAAAATATGACTTGCAAGTGAACGTATTGGCTGCGCCAGCAACTTAACAATAATAGCAACTCCGCAGCCCACCATTACGCCCATGCCGAGGCTTGATGCTATGGCGCGCCCTGAATCGAGATCCCAAAGACCAAAAAATGATCCGCCCAACACAACGCCGAAGTTGCCAAAAACGGCACCTATGATCCAAGCAACAATCGCTCCTGTGCCTACCAGAAAACCAACCGCTAAAAGCATGGGTGAGTTGTAAATGCCAAACGCAACCCCGGGAATACTTATGTTGCCAAGAAGCATGGCGGGGATCACACCAATGCCATCGCGCAAAAATGTATAGATACCGGCAAACCCAAAAGCACCAAAAAGCTTTTTGCCAACTGCTCCGCCGCCGTCTCCGGCAACCAATGTTTGCGCTGTTGCTTCTCCGAGCGGGTATTCAAGCCCGGATTTCTCCACAAAATGACGACGCAGATAGGCTGTGTATACGAGACCTAACGCTACCCCGGACAAAGCAATGACAAGGATTTGCCACCAGGGCACCTCGTCTGTAGCACCCATAATCCAGATACCGGGGATGGTAAATGCGATGCCTCCGGCTACCATCGCACCGGCAGACATGACCGTGTGAGTCACGTTTACCTCGTTTAGATTGGTCTTGCCTAATAGTTTTAAAAAAAATAGTGAGACGACAGCCGCAAACAAGATCGGCCAAGGAAGCGCGCCCATTTTAAGCGCTATGTACATTGATGATGTGGTGATGATGACGCAGCCTACGCAGCCGATGAGAATGCCGCGCAGCGTCAGCTGACCTTTTAATGCCTTCATGTTTTTCCTTTTCTGTATATCCGCTTCTCCATAGTCCAAGAAGTCGGATTACCTCTAAGATGATTACAGTATAATCGTTAGGATGAAACTTGCAATATAGTGTACGATTTTGTACAAACATGGAGAGGTTATGAGTAAAATTGAAAGCCCTAAAGCTACGGAGCTTCTTGCTGTAGACATTGGCAATAAGACGACAAGTTTTGGCTTATTTAGCGGTGATGAGCTGCTCAATATTTGGACAGTATCAACACAGTCCTACACCACAACAGATGAAGCGATGCTTGTCATGCTGGGGTTCTTTAATCGTTTGGCAAATTGCCCGGAAAGCTTCGCTGATACAAAAACCTGGCTGGCATCCATAGATTCAATTGTGTCATGTGCAGTGCCGGGCATTGCGCAGACATGGATAACGGCGTTGCAAACAATAACTACAAGACGACCTTTGGTAGTTGGTCCGGGGCTAAAAACCGGCATCCAGATGAAGTACGACAACCCGGCAGAAGTAGGTCCCGACAGAATAGCTGATCTGGTTGCAGCAAAGCATGCTTACGGATTTCCGCTCATAATCATCGATTGTGGCATGACCGTTAACTGCGCCGTTTTGGACAACGAGGGTGCCTTTGTCGGAGGTCTTATTGCCCCGGGTATAACGCTTTCAACTCAAGCACTATTTCAAGCAGCAGCACGTCTACCTATGGTAAGTATTTCCCAGCCCAAAACCCTTATCGGCAAAAACAATATCGAGTCAATGCGTTCAGGTATCGTCATGGGCGAAGTAGCCAGAATCGATGGTCTGATCAAGATGATCTGGCAAGAATTAGGCTACGAAACGAAGATCGTTCTAGCCGGCGAGGATGCCAAAATGCTTGAGCCAATGCTTGAACATGAATCGCAGATAGACGAACAGTTAACTTTGCGTGGGCTAAAGTTGCTGTATACAAATAACAGGAAGTGACCTGAGTATTTACCCATCAATAAACCATGCCGGAATTAGTTGGATTCCCTTCTTTACTGCTTTCTCGGCTTCGCGTGTGGAGCCTTCGTATGAGAAGAGTTCTTGGTAAAAGCGGGCGGAGTGGTTTAGGTGTTTTAGGTGGCACGCCTCGTGTAAGACTACTTGGCGAGCCATGTCTGTTGGGAAGAATAACACTTTACGATCTATACGAATGTCTCCCGACCCGGTGCATACGCCCCAGGCAGATTTGCGGTTGTTTACTGTTATTGTCCGTGGCTTTGCGCCTATCTCTGCACATACTCCATAGGCAAAAGGTGGGATTAAATCTTTGGCTCGTTTGGTCACAAAACGTGCAAGTGCCTTGCGGCATAACACTTCATCATCAATATTGCCGCTGATTTTTAAAGCTAAAACCTGCTTTGCGCCATCGTAGCGCCTAAGTCCGTCCGGCTTTACTGTTATAGATTTTGCAGTTGTTGATTTATATTCGATAAGCCACAACTCGTTGGCTAATGGAAAGTCCAAGTGTGTTGGTAGTCCGGCCGCTTGGCTCATCTCATAGGCTTCTCGCTGCGGTCTTGTTCGTTTTGCGGCACGTTCTATCCATGAACGATGATGCTCACTAAGCTCAATTGCTGTCTCTTCTAGTTCTGCGCTGAGCCTAACATTTAGTTCATTAGAATCTATATCTTTATGTGCTTTTTTGAGCTTTGCTACCATGCGGCTAGCTGCAACAACAGGTATTACAACCTCAAGCGTTCCGTTGTGGCTTAGGCTTAAGCGCTGATTTTTAGCCTTTTCAGAGACTCGTACTTTGAGCCCCAGTTTTGTGCCATCGCTGCAAGCAAACTCCAACATGCCTTGAGCTTAATCTGCTTGATTAGTTGTGCGAGAAATAGTTGCCCATTTTTGGCGGGTCTTCGTCACCATGATAATGGGTTTTACAGTCCGGATCGTCACAGTCGTCGTCCAGATAATAGTCGTCGTAACCATCCTCACCTGCACGTTCGTATACGTCCATGGCTTTTTGTGCCAGCGCCCAGTTAAGACCGTGCTTGGCACAGCGCTCTTCGTCGTAATAAATGAGAGCCAAGGCGTGAATACCTTTTTGTCCGCCACCAACCAGCACCAATAGGTCGTATAGCTGATGCGCAGCCTCAAGCCCCGGCAAAGCCAGACCGGCTTCATCGGCTGCCGCAAGTGCTTTTTCCAGATCGCTAAAGAACTTGCTCAAGTCCATACCAAAGTAGAAGTCTTCGTCTACAATGCGCTTACCAAAGGCGTTTGATAAAGCCGCAACATAAGGATTGTCGCCCAAAACTTCAACTAAACGCTCCTTCTCCACACCTGAAATAAGTGCGAATGAGACAGCCTCTACCAATCCCAGCATTGCGCCTGCCAACGCTATCTGCGAAGCAAGTTTCATTGCCACGCCTGTGCCCGGCAGCCCAACAACTACAACATCGTCGGCAAGAACGCCTAAAACTTCTTGAGCAGCTGCCAAGTTGTCAGGCTCGCCTGCAGCGTAAAGCTTGTATGCACCGCTTTGCGCAAAATCCACCGCGCCATCTATGGGAGCTTCTACAAAACGATGATCGTGTACGGCGGCTAGCGCATATATTTCTTTTGCCAGCTTTGGATTGCTGGTACTTAGATCAATAAAAACACTGGCAGGCTGGGCGTTTTCAAAAATTCCGCCTTCGCCTAAATATATATCTTCGACATCTTGGGGTGTGCCAAGATGTGTAATGACTGTCTGGGCTCTTTCCATTGCCTCGGCAAGTGTTGAGGCACGAACAACCTCATCTGACAACTCCGGCTCAGAATAAACAGCCGCACTACCAGAACCTTTGCCGGTGCCTTTTGACTTAGAGCCTTCGCCACCACGAGCATAGACCGTTACGTCGTAACCGGCATCTATCAACTTGTTCACCATTGGATGCGCTAAGTTGTTCAGATCCTTTTGCCATATAAATGTGATCACTATTTCTCCTGCCTGCGTTTATTCTTTGGCCGCATCCGCATCGTTATCTTTGGATGAGCCTCGCTTAAATCCGGAAACTGCTTTGGCGATGCGGTCGGTAAGCAACATATTCTCGCGCCTGTCCGGACCCCAAAATACAACAGCCATCATCTCCGGGCCTACATGCGAGCCAATTACCGGACCTATGCTGCATTGCCACATTGCAACCTCTATGGGCATCTTGAGCACCTGGTCAACAAGCATTTTTTGCTCTTTTGTAGCATCCGCAGCTCCGATTATCACCGCATTTTGCGAATTCGCATCAAAGCGTTCCTCAAAAATATGCATAAGTTGTTTAAGCGACTTTTTACGACCTCTGGCTGCACCAAAAAACGCCAAGCGCCCATCAATGTCAAAACTCAAAATGGGTTTGATATCCAGCTTAGCACCTGCAACAGCTGCTACATCCGGAATACGTCCACCACGCCTAAGTGTCTCAAGGCCGTCCAGCGTAAAGTAGCCATGCACGTAATAACGAGCCTCGCGTACCCACTCTGCCAGCTCGCTTGCTGTAAGTCCGCGATCACATTGCCGCACAGCTTCCATAACTAAGAGCCCTTCAGCTACTGATGCCAGTTTTGAATCCACAATATGCAACTCAAAATCGGGGTAATCTTTTTTCATTGAGTCCCACGTATTCAAAATGCTTTCAAACGTGCCCGAAAGACAGCTCGAAAAGCAGACAAATACTGTGGGAACCCCACCTTTTGCAGCCTTTTCTAAAGTAGCCTGAATGGTGGCTACAGGCACTTGAGACGTGGTTGGGCTCTCACCTTTGCGCATGCGTTCATAAAAATCATGTGGCTTCATCGATGTCCACAAGTCATCTAAGTGGTCGCCATCATCCATGATGTATGTGAACGGCATCACCTCGACATCATATGACTCCACCAGATCTGCCGGCAGATCACAACATGAGTCTATGATGAGGTTGCATTTCCGATTACGGGTTGCCATTAGCTATCTCCTTTAGTAACGATCTTTTCAAATGGGAGTGACTATCAAAGCTAAATCAAAAGTTAAATAAGAGCCTATATTTTAGCTTAGGGAAGTACTGATTTAATGCTTGTTCGCCAGATTGTGGATAAATCAACACTTTACTTAATTACACAGCCTTTATCATGCATTTCCTGCAAAGCTTTGTCGCCATCATCCGGCGACATGTTTACCGCTCTGCAGGCATCGGCAACCACCGCTACCTTAAAACCCTCTCGCAATGCATCTAAAGCGGTCGCCTTTACACAGTAGTCTGTTGCCAGCCCACAGACCCAAACTTCGCTTACGCCAAAATCGTTTAAGAAAACACTAAGGCCTGTGCTGCTTTGATGGTCGTTGTCGTAAAACCCGGAATACGAGTCTATACGAGGGTCTGTGCCTTTCTTAAAGACTTTGCGGATAAGCTCGACTTTTAGCTCAGGATGAAACTGAGCCCCCGGTGTGCCATCTATGCAGTGATCCGGCCACGCCACCTGATCAAGACCAGCCAGCTTGATGATGTCACCCACTTTTACACCATCGTGTTGCGAGGCAAACGATCCGTGGTTTGCGGGGTGAGCATCTTGTGTGGCGACGATCAAATCTCCTGCTGCAGAAAAATCTTCCGCCAGCAAGTTTGCCTTTTCAACCACAGCATCGCCGTCTTTGACTGCCAGCGCTCCGCCGGGACAGAAATCATTTTGTATGTCCACCAGTATCAATGCACGTTTTGACATGTTTTCCTCCGCAGTTTTGGTGATTTATCGGGGCAGACGTTTTACATAAATCTCTGCGCCGCCTTTGACAGCCAGCTCGTCGTTTTGATTATAGCCACGAAGTTCAGCTTTTATGACACCGTTGTATTTATTTTTGGCTGCCGTTGAAATCACCTCTACCTCGCCCCTTAATGTGTCGCCGGCATACGTTGGTATCGGCCATGCCATATGATTTGAAGCTCCTGCCACCAGTTCGTCACCAAGTGGGTCGCAGGTCTTGATGAATTGAGTCCACAAAGCCATAAAACTATGTGGTCCTGAGGCGATTAATCCGCCAAATCTGGTGTTATCGGCATATTCTTCATCGGTATGAATGGGAAGCGGATCGTAGTTCTTAGCAAACTCAATAATCGCATCTTTGGTCATTTCAATAGCAGGAATCTGCCAGATATGCCCAACCTCAAACTCTTCAAAATACATTTGATCTCCTGGTTTTATACAATCTACAAGCATAATACCTGCATAAAACAGCTGAAGTGGTAATTTTACAGCAAGTTCTATTAATTGCTATTGTTGTAATCAAGTTGTTGTATGTGTTGTTATTTATACTAGCTATTACTAACCTAATTATCTATACTAGTATTAGTGTGATGTTTGCCAGATGGGTACACCTTTGTGATTATAAGCAAGGGAAGCACCGATCTAATGCTTGTGTGTCAGATTCAGCTCGGTTTGCTCCAGATC
>DBCW01000054.1:6900-9102 GCA_002293265.1 Eggerthellales bacterium UBA948 | reverse complement strand
GATCTGGAGCAAACCGAGCTGAAGATGGCGTGCAATGATTAGATCGGTGCTTCCCAAGGGAGGTACTCGATTATGGATTTGCTTACAATAATTACCGCAATGACCTTATTTTTAGGTGCACTAGCAGCAATTGGAGAAGTCGTCTTTAAGTTCTGGCGTGAAAAACGCCGTGATGTAGAGAAGCGACCACGTAAGTAGCCGCTTCACTATTAGATATGTCAGTTAAAACACTAAGCCAAGTTCAGCTTCTTGGTCATAAAATAACGAGTGATCAGATAATACACCAGCGATACAACAATATAGCCAACAATGTAGGTGCCAAAGATCCACAGGATCGTTTGATCTAGAGTTGATGGAGCTAACAACTCTATTGGAGTACCTATGCCGATACTGTAAGGCAGTGCCACCTCGTCAATGTAACTTAACGGAATTATTAAAGACACCAGCTGTATGGTAGCAATTATTTGACTTGCAAAGTAAATAATCACGAAGGCAAGTACGCTTCCACCCAGTCGACTCTTGGTAAGATTAGGACCTATAGAGATCGCCGTATAGAACATTAAGACACTGGCAACCACAGAAGTAAGCATCAGTACAAGCAGGAGGATAAACCAAAGGAGCGGGTTGTATCCAAAAGCAATTAGATCACTTATCGCTTTGGGGATTCGCCATAACTCGCCCAACCAACCAAGTCCAACAAACAATAAACCAAGGCTGACCATAATTACCAAGGTGCTGGCTATTGACCACACAACTGAAACTATTAGCTTACCAAGAACATGCTGGTTTGGTGTTACGGGCAATGTAAACCATAAATAACCTTCATCACCAAACATGCGGTAGAAACGCACAACTATGATGACCATGGTAAGAACAGCGACACCGGCTAAAGCTATAACGTAAACAGTAGCCATCAAACCGGAAATTGTGTTGTAAATGATACTTATCAGATCGGGGGCGCTTGTAATAGAAGTTGACCCAGAGTTTATGCTGCTGCCGATAGCTATCAAAACAGAGTTAACCCCGGCAAGCACTAACAGAGCTGCATACATAAGAACAAACATGCGTGATGTTGCATTGAATTCATACTTAATCAGTTTTCCTAGCATCGGAATGCCTCCCTAAATACTTCATCAACGCTTTTGCCGGACTGCTCTCTAATCTGATCTACGCTGGTATAGCGCTCTACGTATCCGTTCATCAAAAAGATCACGTCGTCCAGGATGCGTTCGATGTCGTAGATCAAATGTGTGGAGATAACAACAGTTCCTTGCTCGTTGTAATTGCGGATAATTGTCTCGAGAATAAAATCACGTGCCGCAGGATCTACGCCGCCAATTGGCTCGTCGAGTAAGTACAGGTGAGCTTTGCGGCTCATTACCATTGCAAGCTGCACTTTTTCCTGTGTGCCTTTGGATAGAGTCTTAAAGCGTTTGTTTGCATCAATACTAAGTGATTGAAGCATATCCAGCGCTTTGGCTTGATCAAAATCGGCATAAAAGTCTGCGAACATCTTTACGCAGTCGCGCACTTTCATCCACCCATCAAAGTAAGTTCTGTCAGGCAGATAGCTAACGAATTTCTTTGTCTCCGGACCGGGCTCCATGCCACCAATGATGATCTGTCCACCGGTTGGAGCAAGAAGACCACTAGCCATCTTAATGAAAGTTGTTTTGCCGCTGCCATTTGGTCCAAGCAGACCTACGATACGTCCGGGCTCCAAAGCAATATTTATATTGTTTAGCGCCACCATAGAGCCATACTGCTTTGTAAGACCCTGAGTTTTAAGTACCGGACTCATTTACTCCACCTCCCCTACTGCACTTAGGCTTTCAATAATAATTTCACCTGTCACATTTTTTTGTACTGACTGGCCTTTGCTTTGTGTAAGCATTTTTACCGCTGTGTCGCGCTCTATTCCCAAGCTCTTCATTCCCTCAAAATATCTTTCTATATATCCTGAAGCAATGCTTTCTTTCAAATCCATGATCAACCTTTCGTCGGTGGTCACAGTCCTACCACTAGTTCTTTGCGTATGAAGAAGTCCCTGACTCTCTAATTCAGCCATTGCTTTTTGCATCGTATTAGGATTAACGTTGGCCTCTTCTGCTAACTGCCTGACACTTGGCATACTAGATCCCAACGGATACGTTCCAACTAGGATTAGCCTTTGAATCTCCTCCACAATCTGAGCGTAAATCG
>DBCW01000054.1:0-6840 GCA_002293265.1 Eggerthellales bacterium UBA948 | reverse complement strand
CATTGTATTACTGTACTGTTGTACTAAGTGGTTAATACATTAATACATGGATTACGAGAAGTCAAGAGCTTTGCGATAATTCTTTCAACGTGGAGGAGGTGCGCGGATACGCAGATTTGACTCAGGTATAACTTGATCTTATACTAATTATACAATTAGTAATTGGAGGATTAGTATGTTTGTAGGGCGAGAACATGAACTTGACAGTCTTAATAAAAGCTTTAACGAGCAAGCTTTTCAATTCTCGGTTATTTTCGGTCGTAGGCGTGTTGGCAAAACGACCTTAATAAGTGAGTTTTGCAAGGACAAAAAATCTGTATATTTTGTAGCAGTGCAGTCAACCGCAAAAGAGAATTTGGCTATCTTATCTGAACAAATAATTAAGGCACTTGCTCCGGACGCTCCATTAAATTCTTTTTCATCGTTTAGAGAGGCCTTCGAATATGTCTTTGAGCGCTCGATGACTGAACGCTTTATTTTTGCCATCGATGAGTACCCTTATCTGGCAAAAAGTGATCCGTCAATATCCTCGCTTCTTCAAGCTGCGATTGATAAATGCCAAGCATCAAGCAAGCTCTTTTTGATCTTATGCGGTTCAAGTATGTCGTTTATGGAGAAACAGGTTCTTGGCTATGAAAGTCCGCTTTATGGACGCAGAACCTCACAATATAAGATGCTTCCCTTTGATTATTACGAAAGTGCAAAACTGCTTAGTGGCTATAGCAGCGAGGATAAAATTGTTTTCTACAGCATACTTGGCGGCATGCCGGAGTATCTTTCACGAGTGCAAAACGGGTTAACTATAGAAGAGAATGCTCGCAGTCTGTTCTTTGATCCATCTGGACGATTATTCGAAGAGCCTGAAAACCTGCTTAAACAGGAACTCAAAATGCCTGAAACCTACAGCGCAATCATTTCCAGCATTGCGAGTGGCAACACGCGCATTAATGAGATATCAACAAAGGTAGGAATTGAGACAAGCCAGTGCAGTAACATGATATCCACTCTTATCGCTTTAGGCCTTATACGTAAAGAACAGCCGGCGGCAGAGACAAACTCCAAGAAATCAATCTATCTTTTAAATGACTGGATGCTTGTTTTTTGGTATCGCTTTGTCAAACCTGATCTTGGTAGAATTCAAATGGGTTTGGGTAAAACTGTGTGCAATGAAGTGTTTTCTGAACATATATTTAGCCACACAGGAAAAGCATTTGAAGAATGTGCGCAGAAATATATGTGGAGGCTGTTAAAAGAAGATAAGTCACCGCTGTTTTTTAAATCAATAGGAAGATGGTGGGGCAACAATGCCAAGCTACGTCGTGAAGAAGAGATCGATCTGGTCGCATATTCAGGAAAAGAGGCTATCTTTGGTGAATGCAAGTGGCAGTCAAGCCAACTTGGTATTGAGACGCTAGCTGAATTGGTACGTAGATCTGAACTTTTGCCAAACTTCACTGATAAGAAATATATCCTGTTTTCAAAATCAGGATTCAATCAAGCCTTGCGAAGTAAAAGTGAGAAAGACGCGGACATCACGCTTGTCAGTCCAAAGCAAATGTTTTTATGATGGCCATGAGGTCTTAGAAAAGCAATGTGGTGATATGAGCTGCTTTTACGCTTTGTACCCTACGTGTAAGGCGGCAGCGCCAAGAGAGAAACTTTGGTAGCTTACTTTTTTCAGTCCGCATTTTTCCATCAACTCGGCGAGTTGTTGTTTGGATAAGAATAACTCCGTGGAGTCGTTTAGCCATTGGTATTCGGCGGCTTTTCCGCTCACTACTTTGCCTATGAAAGGCATGACGTACTTAAAATACAGCTTAAACAAAGGCTTAATCGCGGGGTTGGTGGGATACGAGGCCTCTAAGCATACAAAGCATCCTCCCACACGAAGCACACGAACCATCTCGGTAATAGAAGCTTCGTAACTGGACATATTGCGCAGACCAAATGATATGCTCACGGCATCAAAGCTGGCATCTTCAAAAGGCATGGATAGCGCATTACCCTCCACAAACTCAACGTTTGACAGATTAGGTTGTGCGGCGGCTCGCGCACGTGCTACTTCCAACATTTTGTCGGAAAAATCAAAACCTACGACCTTGGCATCCGGCAAAGCGCCGGCAAAAGCCAGTGCAATATCTCCGGTGCCGCTTGCAACATCTAAAACATCTTTTGGCTTTACGTCGCATACGGTACGCACGAGTTTGTTTTTCCAGGCACGGTGCAAACCAAAGCTCTCAAGATCGTTCATCAGATCATATTTTTCGCTGATGTTTTGAAATGTGTTATGCACCCAAGCTTCTTTTTGCTCGGGAGTCGCACTTTTGGCATCGAATGTGGCTGAGCTATTAGAGGGTTGACGGGAGGGTTCTACATTTTGAATCATTCATTGACCTCTCATTTAGGAAGCACCAATTTAATGCTTGTGCGTCAGATTCTGCTCAGTTTGTTCCAGATTTGTTTGAGCAGGCGACGGCACTACCTAGCGTAATGTCGTTGTCTGCTCAGACATAGCTGGGGCAAACTGAGCAAAAGATGGCGCGCAATGATTAAATCGGTGTTTCCTTAATCATACCAAAAACTACAAACTCCCCTAAGCCCCAACTGGCAAGCAGCATAATACACCACAATATATTAACCGAGTAACAAAAGCCAACAATATTACCCATCATTATCTTTCGTTCTTGCAGATTATAGGGACCGTCCACAATGCGCCAGATCTTTTTTCGCAGCAAAAAGTACAAAAGTACAGCAAACACCGCAGTTGCTACGAGCACGACCATTGAGCGCCAAAGTATTATGTCCAAAACCACCAGCCAGATGATCATAAACGCCAGCGTTCCCCAGGCCAGCATGCCAGCCAGCTGTTGGCTCATCGCACGCCCTAAAATGATAGGTAAAGTCCGCCGTCCGGCCTCGATATCTCTATCAATGTCGCAAGTATTGTTGGTCTGCATGATAAGCGCAATCGTAATGATCGGCGGCACGGCCATGAGCAAAACGTACGGCGTAAAGGTAAGCGTCATCGCCACATAAGTAGACAAGGTGATGAACTCGCCCATGGTAATACCGGAGACCAACTCCGCGATCGGTAAGTGGGAGATTGGTGCCGGCCCCACCGAGTATAAAACTACTATTAACGCAGCGGATACGCCGATGACCAGCAATACCCAACTGGAAAGGTAAACTACAATGCCACCGGTCACAGCTGCACAAGCCAATAAGAATATCGAGAAATACAAAGCTGAGCGAGGGTTGATGTTGTTATAGACGATGGAAGCATCATGCTCATCTAAAATAGTCTCTTCGGTATCGGTGCCGGCAAGAAAGTCCTTGTAGTCGTTTAAGGTATTAACGGCGGATTGCATCAAAATGGCTGTTATCAACATCAGCACCCACACAGCTATGGTGCGCACATCCCACACCACCGGTACGTGTGACGTTAACGCGACCGCAGATACTCCACCCACCAAGACAGAGACAATTGCAGCAGCCCACGTAGGCGGGCTGGCTAGTTCCAGCGCCGCCTTAAGGCTAAATCGTTTGTAACCGCTATGATTGTCTTCCAAGAACCCGGCCATTATTTACCCCCACATTGTTGCCACGTCTTATATCTGGATAAACCATCCATCTGTTACGCCCACAGCTTCTTTGATCTCGCTTCGCACCTCTGCAGGTACCGGCTCNNCGTTCATTAAAATAAGCGCCATGCGAGTCTTCTCGTCTCTAACGCCAACTTCCATCGTTGAGATGTTGATACCGGCTTTGCCTAAAATTGTGCCGATAAGTCCAAGTTGTCCGGGTTTATCCTCATACTTTTGTATAAATATATACTTTCCGGGGATAAGGTCAAGCTTGTAACCCAGCACCGAGACGATGCGCAGATCCTCGCTTGGACCTGATGTTGTCATCGAAACCTCAACTACTTGCGAACCAACTAAGGCCTCAAAAGTCACCTTATTAGAATACTCAGTGCGCACAGGGGTCTTTTCAATCTTGACAGTAACGCCGCGTTGCTCAGCGATGTAGTTTGCGTTTACGAAGTTTACCGGGTCATCGCTTGAAATGGAGAAGATACCGCGAAGCGCAGAGGTTCCCAGCAAGGTTACGTCGTTGTTGGCCAGATCGCCAAACACTTTTACGGTAAGCGACTCGATTGGTGCGTCTGCCAGTTGAGCCAAGATCACTCCTGTTGTCTGGCTGGCTTCGATAAACGGCTTGACCGCAGTCATCACATCATCCGGCACCATTGGCACATTTACAGCGGTAGGTACCATTTTGCCCTCAAGACCGAGCAAAACGTACTCAGCAGTCTGAATACCGGCACGCGCCTGAGCCTCTTTAGTAGAAGCACCCAAATGCGGAGTCAAAACTACTTGGTCTAATTCATGGAGCACAGACTCCGTGCATGGCTCCTTTTCGTAGACATCAATACCGGCACCGGCAACCTTGCCGGACTTGACCGCGTCAGCCAAAGCTTCGATGTCGTAGATTCCACCACGAGCAGTGTTTACCACGTAGACGCCGTCTTTCATCTTGGCAAACTGATCGTAGCTGAACATGCCGATAGTCTCTTTGGTCTTGGGAAGATGCACAGTGATGAAGTCAGCCTGAGGCAGTATATCATCCAAGTTATCGTAGAGCTTGACACCAATCTCAGCAGCGCGCTCCGGTGTGGCATATGGATCGTAGCCGATAACCTCCATATCAAAGGCATGAGCTCGTTTGGCGATAAGACCACCGATACGACCCAGACCGATGATTGCCAAGGTCTTTTGATAAAGCTCGCTTCCGGTGAATTTTCCGCGATCCCACTTGCCTGCCTTCATGCTGGCGTTTGCTTGCGGAGTCTTGCGAGCACATGCAAGCATCAAAGCGAAAGTCTGCTCACAGGCACTAACTATGTTGGATGTTGGAGCGTTGCACACAATCACACCGCGCTCGGTAGCTGCGGCTACGTCCACATTGTCTACGCCAACACCGGCGCGACCGATAATCTTGAGGTTGGTGCCGGCTTCTATGACCTCGCGGTTGGCCTGGGTGGCACTGCGCACGATCAAAGCCTCGTACTCGCCAATAGTTGCTATTAGGTCTTCCGGGCTAAGATCAAGCTTAACGTCTACTTCATGTCCTGCTTTGCGTAAAAGCTCAATACCTTCTTCTGCAAGTTTTTCCGAAATCAAAACTTTTGCCATTAAAGACAACCTCCTAAGTCTTGTGTTAACAACAATTCATCTATCAAAACTAAACTAACTCTGCCTAATACACGCTTTTATCAAGCTCTGCAGCCCCCGGAAAGCAAAAACGCTTGATTAAGGCGTGCATTTGCGCGATTAAGGGCAAAACTAAGCGCGGTTAGCTTTCTCAAACGTATCCATGAACTCAACAAGTTTTTGCACGCCCTCCATAGGCATGGCGTTATAAATGCTTGCGCGCATTCCGCCTACACTGCGATGACCCTTAAGCTCGGCAAATCCGGCAGCTGTAGCTTCGGCGATAAACTTGGCATCAAGCTCGGCATTGCCGGTAACAAAAGGTACATTCATCATCGAGCGATCCTCGGCTCGCACTGTACCGTTAAACATATCGCTCTGATCAAGGAAGCTGTAGAGCACCGCAGCCTTCTCGGCATTACGCTTGCCCATGACCTCAAGACCACCTTGAGCTTTGATCCACTTAAATACTTTGCCACAGATATAAATGCCATATGCGGGTGGTGTGTTGTAAAGAGAACCGTCGTCGGCTTGTGTCTTCCACTTGAGCATCGTTGGAGTACCCGGCCATACGTCGTCGCGAATCAGATCCTCGCGAATGATGTTGATGACAACACCGGCAGGCCCAACATTTTTTTGTACACCGCCATACATTACTGCGTAGCGAGTAATGTCTACCGGCTCGGACAGGAAGCAAGACGAAACGTCGGCCACCAGGTCTTTGCCCTTGGTATTAGGGAGAGTCTTGAACTTGTTGCCGTAGATGGTGTCGTTTTCACATATATATACGTAGTCGGCATCATCGGATATCTCAAGGTCTGAGCAGTCAGGAACGTAGCTGAAGTTCTCATCCTCACTTGTTGCAACGATGCGTACATCTCCATACATCTTTGCTTCCTTGCTGGCCTTTTTGGTCCAAGCACCGGTGAGAATGTAATCCGCAACCTTATTCTTCATCAGGTTCATAGGCACAGCGGCAAATTGCTGCGAAGCTCCACCTTGCAAAAACAGCACTTTGTAGTTGTCGGGAATACCCATGAGATCGCGCAGGTCTGTCTCAGCAGTCCTGATTATCTCCACATAAGTCTTTGAGCGATGGCTCATCTCCATAACCGACATGCCGCACCCACGATAATCAAGCATCTCCTCTGCGGCCTCTTTTAAGACCTCCTCAGGCAATACCGCCGGTCCAGCCGAAAAATTAAACACCCTGCTCATAAAAACCATCCTATCTAATTTAAGTTGAATTGGGTTTGCGCCCACATCAAAAAATTGCTCACTTGCCAAAGCAAACCTCCACGTTAACACGCAAAGGGTAATTTGACGCTAAACTGGTAGTATACCGTAAATGATAGCGGCTAAAGTGCATTAATCGGCAGGAGAGATTATGACTGTTCTTGGAGCTTTCGCGGTTCCGCATCCACCAATAATCGTGCCCGGCGTGGGGGGCGGCGAAGAAAAGCTGGCGAGTGCCACTGTGGATGCCTTTCATAAAGTGGGCAAAACCGTGGCAAAACTTGCCCCGGAGTTGATCATTATCATTACGCCGCACGGCGAGTCGGATTTTTCAGAGTGAAAAAAATCCTCAGCAGGCCTTCCTTCGGAAGGGAAGTAAATCCGTTTGTCC
>DBCW01000156.1 GCA_002293265.1 Eggerthellales bacterium UBA948 | reverse complement strand
AAAGGATTACTTCGAGGCGATGGTGGACTGGGATTCAAGACAACTTCAGGAAGATATGAGTTTAAGTGTGACTATTTAGAGTACTTTAATCTGGATACAATTGCAGATTATCAAGAGCCGGATGAAAGCCCGATAAGTCGTCCAGATTTAGCCGAACTATANNTCTTCCATTCAGAGCATCGTCAAAGTCCATCGATGAGAAGGCTACATAAAGATCCCGAGTTTCTTATAAATCCCAAAACTGCAAAGAAATACGGAATAGCTGATCAAGAATGGGCAATTCTGGAAAACCAACACGGTCACTGTAAGCAAAAAGCTCGTTACAATGCGGGCATTAGAGAAGATACGATCTCCTCAGATCACGGTTGGTGGTTCCCGGAGAAAGACCCCGAAGATGGTTTTTATGGCCTCTATGAATCAAACATTAATTGCTTGATTCCCCTGAAGCCCGGGCGAACAGGGTTTGGAGCTAACTATAAATCTGTTCTGTGTAGTGTACGCCCCTGCAAAGATGAGGAGAAAAACTATGCGTAAGGGTCTGTTAATTGATTATCGCTATTGTAGCGGGTGTCATTCTTGCGAAATCGCGTGTCAACAGGAACATGGATATTCTGTTGAAGAGATGGGCATCAAGATTAATGAGATCGGTCCGATTCAATATGAAAATGGGATGTGGCAGTTCGACAATATTCCTGTCGTAACGGCATTGTGTGACATGTGTGCAGATAGGGTTGATGCAGGAAAACAACCCTCTTGCGTGATGCATTGTCAGGCCGGATGCATGTATTTTGATGATCTGGATGAGCTGATAAAAAAAATGGACAACGAAAAATCCGTCTTGTTTACTGCGCCGAACAAGTAAAGGAAGTGTGTGATGTGTTTTAGACCTGCAAGCGTATTAGCCCCGCAACCTTGTCCGAACTGTGGTACTAAAAATCCACCGACAAGCAAGAATTGTAGAGAATGTGGCGAGGTGATGCCGATAGTTGATGTGCCGGATGATGATGCGATTACTGCAACTGTAGGTGCTCCGGGAGCGCCCGGTATACCGGGATCTGCGGCTCCTCCCGGTGCTCCGGGCTCATCATCTAAGCCTGCCGCTCCAGGCATGCCTACGCCTCCCGGGGTGCCAAAATCATCCGGAGCACCAGCACCTCCCGGGGTACCTAAATCTTTGCAATAACCACAGAAGGGAGACAAAAGAGTAAAAGCCTAAGTGATGTAAATGTGTAAATTCTGGAAGAGTGTGTTCCGGAAATGCTTTTACCAATTGATCCAGTGATCTTGGTTACAAATAAATATCATTATTATCGACCAATAGAGATGTTTAAAGCCGGCGTTATCCCAACACTTTTGCTGACAACGTTTTGCGTAGTTTTGTTGCCGCCATTGGTTGGGCTAATAAAATGACTTAAGGAAACGCCGATTAAATCGGTGCTTCCTTAGAAAGATGTTCGTTCGAGACAAGCTTGACGAAGTGCACTCTATACAACATGATATTTGATTGGAGACAATGTCTATGAACAAAGAAAACCCATCAGTTCTTTTTGCTAAAAATGTTGTTAATACAAAGTATGAAAGTTTTGATAATTGGTCTATAGAAAGAGCAAAGCAGCGACTTGTTGATTCAATAGGACTTTTTTGTGTCGGTGCTCATGCATCAGGTGTAAAGAGTACTGTTGAGAGGCTTAAAGGCTGGGGCGGTAATCCAGACAGTACAGTATATAACTATGGTGTGAAAATGCCGTCTCACTATGCTGCATTTGTTAATAGCATTCAATTGCGTTCTTAAGATTTTGAACCCGTCGACCCGGGAGGACTTGAAGGCCGTTGGCCGGGACATGTTACCTCAACAACCCTGCCAACTGCTCTTGCTCTCGCGGAGAAACTTCATCAAAGCGGTAAAGAGTTTCTTACATCCTTGCTTGTTGGCGAAGATATGGCGTGTAGATTGATTGAGGCAAGCAGGTTTAGCCCATTGATGTGTTTTGATGGCAACGGCACAAGCGGATGTATGGGAGGGACGGCTATAGCGGCTAAGTCTTTAGGGCTAAATGAAGAGCAAACACTTGATGCTTTTGGAATTGCATTAAGCATGTGTGGCGGTACGATGTATAACACAAATGGTTTCTGGACGTTTAAGTTACCAAATGCATTATCAGCATTTCATGGTATTTGGGCTGCAGAGATGGCTAAAAGTGGTTACAAAGGACTTGATGATCCACTAACCGGGCCACAATGTTTCTTTGATATGTTTGCTCTTGAGCCAGACACATCAAAATTATCAGAAAAACTTGGTGAAATATATTACTCAGATATGGTGATAAAGCCTTGGTCGGGATGCAGAGGAACTCATGTGCCCCTTGATGCTGCTAAAAAAGCACTTAATGGAAGAGTCCTTAAAGCCGATGAAGTAAAGAGTATTAAAGTTGGCGGACCGGCATCGGTTACAGGTTTTGTGGGAAGAGAATTTCCTTTTGGTACAACATCAGAAACAGATGCTTTATTTAGCATAAGATACAGCTTAGCTCATTTTATCTTAAACGGAAGCGTGTCTCCTGCCAGTTATTGCAAAGAAGCAATGCTTGATCCCAGCATTAAGGATCTTCAAGACAAGATGGAGATATATAGGTGGGACCCACAACCAGGCAAAGAGGGTGCAGGCGGAATGGCTGCAAAAGTGGAGATTGAACTACAAAATGGAGAAATATTAGCAGATGAGGTTATAGGCACTGTTTTTGGCGATTGTGAGCTTTCTCCAATGACAGAAGATGAGCTGTTTGAAAAATTTGATCGAAATGTTAAAACACGAACTGATATCGATTATGAGAAGTATTATCAAGCTTATGAGTGCGTAAAAAGCATTGAAGAAGTTGATGATATGTGCGAATTGATCAAGTATCTGTAGGGCACCTGTTGGTTGTTTTGGGCATTAATGCTTTATCCCAACGGACTATTCCACAATAATAAGCAGAACGAGGTTTAATGGTGAAAAAAGCCTCGTTCTGACTTCCAATCATTTCTGATTGCGTCATACATATTAATGAGTTCTTGTTTTCCCGGCGCAGCTGTTTTTGTATAAATATTTCTGATGTGCGAGCGTGTAGTATTTGCTGATATGCAAAGCTCGTCTGCGATAGAGGTGGCTGCCCAGCCTCTTNNCACCTCTGTCTCTCTGTGTGTAAGCGAGTACATCTCGCTAATTTTATTAATCGTGTTGTTGAAATCATCTTTTGCGCTAACCTTGACTTCGATACGATTAAGTTTTTTTGGTGCCATAAACAAAAGCGCAACGGTT
>DBCW01000062.1:31795-47742 GCA_002293265.1 Eggerthellales bacterium UBA948 | reverse complement strand
AGCGGTTCCCCGCGGGGCAGCAGGCCCCGGCCCCGGGGGTGTACGTTACACAGGTGTTGCTGGATGGGAAGTGGCGGCCCTCGGTAACTGGCTACGGCACCCGCCCCACGGTGGACGGCGGCGCGCCCAGCTGCGAGACCTTCATCCCCCACTATTCCGGCAACCTGTATGGCCGCCACGTGCGGGTACGTTTTCATATAAAAATTGCAGAAACGCAAAAATTTGCCAACTTTAGCCAGCTGGCCGAAGCAGTGCAAAGCTGGGGCGCGCAGGCGCTGGCGTATTTTGGCGGAAAATAGCTTGCCAGCCTTCGCTTTGTATGATAAACTGTTTCAGGTAGCCATTGATTAAAGTGGCTATCGGTATGCCATACCCTTGCGCAGTGGCGGGCGTGTTCCTCTGGGCTTCATCACCCCCACCGGGCAAGCGGCGAATTTGAATAATGAGGAGAAAAGAACATGACCATGGACAAAAAAGCCATTATGGAAGAGCATGCCCGCAGCAAAGGCGACACNNAAGACGCACGGCGCGGACACCGGCTCGCCCGAGGTGCAGGTGGCGCTGCTCACCGCGCGCATCAACCACCTGAACGAGCACAGCAAGCAAAACCCGAAGGACCATCACTCCAACCGGGGCATGCTTAAATTGATTGGCCAGCGCCGCAATTTGCTGGCCTACCTGCAAAAGAAGGACATCGAGCGGTATCGCGCACTTATCGCCAAGCTCGGTTTGCGTAAATAAAGGTATCTTTCCCCGAAAGCAGGTGGCCCGCTGCCCCTGCTTTCGGGCTGTTTATGTGTCTGTACGAAATATCACCCAGGGCGGTGGCGGCGCTTCCACAGCAATGAACGGAGCGTTTTGGCACGCGAAGGCCAAAACTTTCCCTTGATTGCTCTGGGTATCCGGCGGCCCCCCGCCTGCCATTTGCAGGAGGTAAACTGTGGAAATTACAAGCAAACGCCAAACTTTCCCGAACATGCGCACGTTTTCAATGGAGCTTGCCGGCCGCACCCTTACGGTGGAAACCGGCAAGATGAGCGGCCTTTCCAACGGCAGCTGCTTTGTGCGCTATGGCGACACCGCCATTCTGTGCAACGTTACCATGGCGGAAAAACCCCGAGAGGGCATTGACTTCTTCCCCCTTAGCGTTGATTTTGAGGAGAAAATTTACGCTGTGGGGCGTATTCCCGGCAGCTTTATGCGCCGCGAGGGCCGCCCCGGCGAAAAGGCCGTGCTTACCAGCCGCGTTATTGACAGGCAGATTCGTCCCCTTTTCCCCAAGGACATGCGCAACGACGTGGCCGTGGTGATGACGGTGATGAGCGTGGATCAGGATTGCAGCCCCGAGGTGGTGGGCATGATTGGCACCTCGCTGGCGCTGTCCATCTCCGACATTCCGTGGAACGGCCCCACCGCCGGTGTGATGGCCGGCCTTGTGGATGGTGAAATTGTTATTAACCCCACGCTGCCCCAGCGCGAGGCCAGTGACCTTGCTTTAACGCTGGCCGCCAGCGCGGAAAAAGTGGTGATGATTGAGGCCGGAGCCAACGAAGTGGACGAGGCCACCATGCTGGAGGCCATTAAAAAGTGCCATGCCGCCGACAAAGAAGTCATCGCCTTTATCAACTCCATCGTGGCCGAAATTGGCAAGAAGAAGGTGGAGTTCCCCAGCATGGAGCTGGACCACGATTTGTTCGAGCATGTGCGCGCAGAATACCTGGAAAAGTTCCGCGCGGCAATGGATACCGACGACAAAAACGTGCGCGATGCCCGGCTTTTGCCCATTGAGCAGGAGCTGACCGCCCAGTATGGCGAACAGCACGGCGGCGTTGTGATTGGCGAGCTGATGTACAAAATGCAAAAAACTGTGGTGCGCCGCTGGCTGCTGGATGACGGCAAGCGCGTGGACGGGCGCGGCATTGATGAAATTCGCCCCTTGGCCGCCGAGGTTGGCCTTTTGGGCCGCGTACACGGCAGCGGCATGTTCACCCGCGGGCAAACCCAGTGCCTCACGGCGGCAACGCTGTCCACCATGCGCGACGCCCAGATTATTGACGATATCTCGCCTGAAACCAACAAGCGTTACATGCACCACTACAACTTCCCACCATATAGCACCGGTGAGACCGGCCGCATGGGTGCACCAAAACGTCGCGAGATTGGTCATGGGTTTTTGGCCGAACGTGCACTTTATCCGGTACTTCCGTCCGAAGTGGACTTCCCGTATTCTGTACGTATTGTCTCGGAAGTAACCGAGTCCAACGGCTCGTCTTCCATGGCATCTGCATGCGGATCAACCCTGTCACTGATGGATGCCGGTGTGCCTATTACGCGTCCTGTGTCCGGTATTGCTATGGGCCTCATAAAAGAAGATGACCGTGTTGCGGTACTTACTGACATTCAGGGTATCGAGGACTTCTTAGGCGACATGGACTTTAAAGTCTGTGGCACCGAAAAAGGAATAACCGCACTACAAATGGACAACAAAGCCAAAGGATTAACGGTAGAGATACTGGCACAAGCTTTGTCACAAGCCAAAGAGGGTCGTGCTTTTATCCTTGGCAAGATGCTTGAGGCTATTGATCAGCCGCGAGGCGAGCTGTCTGAGTTTGCACCGCGAATTATCTCCATCCAAATACCTGTCGACAAGATTCGTGACGTTATCGGTAGTGGCGGAAAAGTCATTCGTGCCCTGCAAGAAGAAACCGGTGCTACTATCGAGATTTCCGAAGACGGCACAGTTTATATCGCATCTAAAGACACCGGTGGCGAGGAGGCAAAACGTCGTATTGAACAGATCATCAAGGTGCCCGAAATTGGCGAGGAATACCTTGGCCAAGTAGTTTCAATACAAAGCTTTGGAGCCTTTGTAGAGCTGCTGCCCGGCAAAGACGGTCTGTTGCATATCAGCCGTGTAGCCGAAGGTCGTGTTGGCAAAGTTGAAGACGTTTTAAGCGTTGGTGATGAGGTTCGCGTAAAGATTATCGACATCGATGACAAAGACAAAATTTCACTGGATAGACTTGATAAGCCGGTTGTAGAAAACAGCGGCTCAGGAGCTGAAGGTCGATACAATCGTGACGACCGAGGGGGCAGGGGAGATAGATCAAATCGTGGTGACGGCGACAGGAAGCCCAGAAAACGTCGGTAGAATGGGTCTTTGTTAAGGAACTATTAAGTTTTTAGACATAAATTAACCAAGATATTAAGGGTCACCAGATAAAAGGTGACCCTTTATTGGTATTTATGGTAGTCTAACAAAATGAAACTGGTATATACTATTACAGAATACTTAGTGCTATTGATGGGGCAAATAGCTATGATCAATAAAGGGGATAGTGCTGGAGGAATTCGGTGAGAACAATCACATCGAAAACTGTTTTGATTGCTTGCGTGCTGTTAATCAGCTTGCTTGCTGTTAGTCAAGCGTTTGCAGAAGTTCCCGGCGCAGTGGGGTTTAAATCATCTAAATCTGAAACCACAGGAAATACAATCAAAAAAGATACGAGCAAAAATACTTCAAAAAAAGAAGATGTTGCTTCTAAAGATGAGCGACACTCGAAGAAGAAAGTTAAGGTTTTCTTCTATTTAAACAATAACTGTTCATCTGTAATTGCTGTAAAAAAGATTTCTCGTGGCAAGACATTAGGTGCAAGTATGCCAAGCGTTCCACATATGGAAGGATTTGAGTTTTTAGGCTGGGAAACGCGAGGTGGATGTGAGTTTACTTCATGTACGGTGATTACACACAACACTCATGTATATGCTAAATGGAAGCATGTTTGTGAAGTCCCGGATGATCCTGACCCCCATGATCCCGATGATCCGGATCCTAATGATCCTGACCCAAATGACCCTGATGACTCAGACGACCCAAATGATCCCGATCCTGATGATCCAAATGACTCTGATCCCAACGAACCGGATCCAAATGACCCCGATCCCGGTGACCCTCCGGATGACTCTAAAGACCCTGATAATCCTGATGATCCAAATCCAAACGATTCAGACCAGGATGATTCTAAAGATACTGAAGACTTAGAGCCAAACGATCCGGATACCAATGAACCAGATCCAATTGCTCCTAATCAAGAACCAACTAATCCTAAACCGATTAACCCAGATTCTAATCCGGGAACCGATGATCCTGTTGAATCTGATCCCGGTAACTCTTCGCAACCTGAACCGAATAGTCCATCCGAACCAAAACCATCCGATCAAGATACACCGGATCAGCATGATGTACCTCCACCTACAACTAAGCGTAAAGAACCGGTATTGCAAGACACTCAAACAGTTGACCCGGTTGTCAGTATTCAGATAATAAATGATCCTGATTACTCACAGATAAATCAGGATAGTCAAAGTGATAATCAAAACGATATTAGTGGAGCACCAGCCATTACTGCAAATCCGGCAACACGTACTTCATCCGAAGACACTTCATCTGAAGACATTTCGCTGCAAAAAACAAACGAAGAGAATAATCAGACTTCTGAAAGCGCTCCAAAAGAAAACGCAAACAACATAACTCCCAAAACAACAAATATAACTGCACCGAAAACGCCGCAATATGGTGGTTCTCCTGGAGTCGTGGTTGAAGCAAAGTCCTGGTCAATTGCCTCGCTGGTGTCTGCAACTATGGGAATGTGTGTTTTTGGCGCTCATGTATTACTTTTTGCTTTAGATCGTTTTCGAAGTAGAAATGCTAATATTTCCAGACAAAGGCGGTTTGTTGTTGACGGACCTGTCTTAGCTTTCTCCGCTCTTTTGGCAGCCGGTACATCGGGTATGATGTTTTTGTCGCAAGATTTTGAAGGCACTATGATCGCTGCAGACGCAATGGCATTCGTCTTGGTATTGCCCATTTTTATACAACTGCTTTTACCAATAGTGGCGGCTGCTAACCGTAATCGTATCGAAGACTAAGACTGAACATATAACTCTTGTTACCGTGACGTTTTATACTTGTGTATGAAACGCTCAAGAGGTAAAACTATTGCAAATCATCTAGCTTGAAATGAGTTGTCACGATAAAATGTATTAAATAGAGATCATTTAAAAAATGGTCGGGTAATGGCTGCTTGTTTAGGGGGCGGCTTGCAGCAAGAGGACAGGAGTAGAAATGTCAGAAGAAAATACTACAAGCAAACCGGAAGAGACACCTAGCATGAATGACGCTACAGCTGGCGCACCACAAGTAGGAGCATCACAAGTCGGCGCACCACAAGTAGGACAGCCGCAAAACCAGCAGTATTCTTATACCGCTCCGCAGGGTGGTCAATACAATCAGCAATACGCCCCACAACAAAACTATCAATACCAACAAAACAATCAGTACAACCCTCAGCCACAATATGGTGCTCAGCTAAATCAAAAAGCCAGAACTGAAGGCTTGGGTAGCGTGCAAAAAGATAAATGGGTAGCGGCACTTTTAAGCATTCCACCTCTCGGCGCTCTTGGCATTGCAAAGTTCTATCTTGGTTATAAAACTGAGGGCTTGATAATGCTGCTAGTTGCTCTTGTAGGTGGATTATGTCTTGGAATCGGCTGGGCGATCATGTCAATTGTCGCTATAATTGAAGCCGTTAAGTACGTAACGCTTACGCAAGAAGATTTTCAATCCACATACATTCGAAACTATAAGGGCTGGCTATAATAAATGTTTTATAAAAAAACTGAATTAGAAAGTGGTGTTACTGTTATAACTGAGCGTATGGAGGCTGTACGCTCAGTTTCTTTAGGCATATGGTTTAAGGTTGGATCTCGCGATGAGACCGATGCTAATCAGGGAATTTCGCATTTCATGGAACACATGATGTTTAAGGGTACAAATAAGCGTGATGCTTTGAAGATCTCGCAGGACTTTGAGTCTATCGGTGCAGAACAAAATGCCTTCACGTCTAAAGAATACACTTGTTATTACGCACGTTTTGTTGACGATAAACTGCTTAAAATAATGGATATTTTGGGCGATATGGTCACATCATCAGTGTTTGATCAAAAAGCTATTGACTCTGAGAGAGAAGTTGTAATCGAAGAGATCGCTCGTAGCGAAGATACGCCCGATGATTACGTGTTTGAGCTATTTTCTCGAGAGGCCTATCCAACTCACTCGCTTGGACGACCGATAATCGGCACCAGAGAAGTTGTGGGAGCATTTAATCACGGAGACTGCATTTTGTATCGAGACAATCACTATCATAGTGGTAATTGCACGGTGGTTGCCGCCGGCAATGTTGATCATGATGAGTTGGTAGCGCTTTGCGCTGAACACTTGAGCAAAATGCCAAGTGGAACCATAAATAAGCGCGATGCTGTGATTGAGAAAGATCGCGGGAAATATGCCTTTATGACCAAGGATACCGAGCAAGCTCACATTGTATACGGCATGCCCGGTCTCGCTCTTGGCGAAGACGATAGGTTTGCCGGATCAATTCTTGACACTGCTTTGGGTGGAGGCATGTCGTCGCGACTGTTTCAGGAGGTTCGCGAAAAGCGTGGCTTGGCGTACGCGATCTATTCAACAACTATGCCATACGTTGGAGCCGGGCAATTTATTACTTATGCCGGAACCAGACCCGGAAATATTGAGAAAGTGCTTTCAATCATCAATAAAGAATTTAAAACTGTTTTGGACGTTGGAATAACAGAAAATGAGTTGGAAAGAATCCGCGAGTATGTAGTAGGTCTTTTTGTGCTTTCCACAGAATCCACCTCACAACGCATGTTAAGACTTGGAAAAAGCGCCATAAGCGGCACTGAAATGTTGTCTTTAGATGAGCTGATTGAGAAGTACCGCAGCGTTACGTTAGAGGACGTAAATAGAGTAGCCAAACGTGTTTTAAGCCAAGCACCGACGATTGCCATCATTAGCCCAAAAACACAGCAAGAACTCGAACAGACAATAACAGCATTATTGTAAACTCAAAAAAAGTGACGACCTACAAGGAGGCATAGTGATAAGAGTACTGGTAAACGGATGTATGGGCCGCATGGGTGTACAGGTTATTTCTGCTGTAACTTCGCAAGATGGTATGGAAGTAGTTGCCGGTGTTGATCCGGCTGTAAACTCAGGTGATGTTGAATTGGGCGGCAAAGTGATTGCTCCGGCATTCACTAATCTTAAAGCAGCAATTGAAGTAACGAAGCCTGACGTTTTAGTGGATTTTACTGCTCCGAGTAGTGTTGAGGCAAATATCCGTACAGCTTTGCCTCTTGGAATAGATTGTGTTGTCGGTACGACCGGACTAACTCCGCAAAAGTACCTTGAATTATCTGAGCTGGCTCCGGAGGGAACAACACTGTTTCATGCGCCTAATTTTACGATCGGTGCAGTGCTGATGATGGAATTCTCAAAGAAAGCTGCTTATTATTTCCCTGATGCAGAGGTTATAGAGTTTCATCATAATGGCAAAAAAGATGCGCCGAGTGGAACTGCCATTACAACAGCTCTTGGAATTGCCGAGTCGCGGAAAGCTGCGGGTATTAAAACACTTGCTCCCGGCAAAGAAACAGAACTGCCTAATCGTGATGGAGCGCGCGGAGCTAGCGTTGATGAAGTACCGATACACTCAGTTCGCTCTAACGGATACGTTGCTCATCAAGAAGTCATTTTTGGCTCACCGGGAGAGACTCTCACCATTAGGCACGACTCTATCGATAGAGCTGCATACATGCCCGGTGTGATTTTAGCAATCAGAAAAGTTGGTCAAACACAAGGTCTGATCATTGGGCTTGAGAAATTTATGGATCTTTGATGGTTGATAAGCAAACATCGATGGAAGAAAAAAAGCATATCATAGTTATGAAATTTGGCGGAAGCTCTGTTGCTGATGAGCAGGGGCGGGCAAGTGCCATAGCCAGAATAATAGCAGAACACAAACAGGGGGCAGAATTAGTAGTTGTTGTTTCTGCTATGGGAAGACGTGGTGATCCTTACGCTACGGATACTTTGATGTCGCTAGTCTGTGATGGTGGATGTAGCGCCCACGAAACCGACATAATCATGGCTGCCGGAGAAATGATCTCGGCAGTGGTTTTGTCGTCTGAATTAAAAAAAGCCGGCATTGATGCGCAAGCCCTTACCGGTGCTGATGCAGGAATAATCACCGATTCGAAGAGCGGGAATGCAACGATCAAACATATTGATGTTGCAGCCATTAAAAGCGTTTTAGCGAGCGGTTGCGTTGCAGTAGTGGCTGGGTTTCAAGGAGNNCAGTGCCTGTGCATTAGGTGTGGCGCTAGGCGCCAAACGTGTTGACATTTACACCGATGTTAATGGCGTTTTTAGCGCCGACCCTCGTTTGATTAAAGATGCCAGCGCAATAAAATCCATTACAGCTGATGAGCTTTTTCAGATGGCAAAACATGGATCGCGAGTCATTCATGCACCGGCCGCTGAATTGGCGCTCCAAAGTGGTGTAAAAATGCGAGTACGCTCTACATTCAGTGAAGAATTAGGCACCGAAGTAGTATCTATGGACGACTACCGTCCGGAAAAAGTAGCCACGGCTATCAGCACTGTATCCGGCATTGCACGTTTACGAGTGCGACTTGCATACGCTAAAGACGATCCGGACAAGCACATGCAGATGCAGACAATCGCTTATCGCTTGATGGCAGACAAGGGCATTTCTATCGACATGTTCACGCCAATGAATGACAGATTGGTGTTTACAGTGGATGCCAACAATGCAGTAGTGGCTTCACAGATACTGGCTGAGAATAGTTTTGAAGTAGCGTTGCGACCCAGATTGTGCAAAGTTACACTGGTGGGCTCAGGCATGCATGGAGTTCCCGGAGTTATGGCAAAAGTTGCGGAAAGCTTACAAGCGGAAGGCATAGACATTTTGCAAGTTGCTGATTCACACGCCACTATATCGGTTTTGATAGATGAAAATGATCTAGATACTGCCGCTAATGCCTTACATCGTGCTTTTGAGCTTTAAAAGCTATCGCAAAAACATTAATACTGATACATTGTATAGACTGTATTTGCGGTTATAGCTTTAAAACCACAACTCAAAAAGGCATGTTAAACTGGGGAACCAATTAATGGCAATTTGACTTATTATCGAAAGGAGCTCGAAATGAAAGGATCTATACCATTCGGACGTTTCATTCCGGCAATGATTACACCTTTTGACGCAGATAGAGACCTTGATCTTAAACGCGCGCAAGAACTGGCTACGCGTTTGGTTGACAAGGGATCTGATGCGCTCATCATAAATGGAACTACCGGTGAGTCACCGACGGTTTTTTATCCGCAAAAGATAAAACTTTTCAAAGCAGTTTTGGAAGCAGTCGGAGATCGTGTGCCGGTAATCGCCAATGTTGGCGATAATTGCACTTCTGATTCGGTCGACTTTGCTAAGGAAGTTGTTAGTCTCGGCGTAGACGGCATCATGTTGGTAGTACCTTACTACAACAAGCCTCCGCAAGAGGGCTTATATCAACACTTTAAATCAATTGCCTCAGCTGTTGATCTGCCGGTAATTCTTTATAACATTCCGGGGCGATGTGTAATTAACATGCAAGCTGAGACTACGCTTCGCCTGGCTCATGATCTTGACAACATCGTGGCGGTCAAAGAAGCAAGCGGGGATTTTGATCAGATTAAACGCATAATAGACGAGGCACCCGAAGGCTTTGCAGTATATTCCGGTGATGATGATGCTACCTATAAGATTATGGAGCTTGGCGGTTATGGCGTTATCTCCACGATCGGCAATGTTGCTCCTGAGCGCATGAATGAAATTGTCACTTTAATGGCTGAGGGAAAGCAAATTGAAGCAAAAGCGGCACATGATGCCTTGCAACCTTTGATGAAAGAGCTTTTCGTAACCGCTAATCCAATCATGCCAAAAGCAGCTATGAGATTACTTGATTATGACTGTGGGGGAGTACGCTTGCCATTAGTGGATGCCACGGAGGAACAAATAGCTAAGTTAGCAGATGTCATGCGTGCGGTAGGCGTGCTTACATAGTGGTCAGACTGTCTGAAAGCCTTGCATATAACCCAAGTTGTTATTCCCGCGAAGGCGGGAATCCATAACAAATGACTTATTCATTATGTAAACTAGATTCTCGCCTTCGCGGGAATGATAGGGAAGGCTGCGAGAATGACAGACTTTTCGGACAGCGTCTGGCAGTAGCGTTTGTGGGTTTTTACAATAGTTTAATTTGCAATAGAGCCGGAGATCGTTTTCGGCTCTTTTTGTTTAACTGATTAAATATGCTAAAATTGCTCTATCGTTGAGCACTAGACTGCGCTTAACGGCTTTCAAAAGGACGAACGGTCAACTATGTTGGCCTGAAATATATTTACTAAATGTATCGATATATTAACCCGACACATAAGACTTTTTAGTATTGCTGGGTCGCGTAAATATACCGATCAAAAAAAAGAAATGAGGTAGTTCTTTGGATAGAAGAACATCTACTAAGCGCGAGGTTGTTAACGATCAACCTCAAAAAAGAAAACCCAAAAGCAGCCAAAACAGACTTCAAAAACGAAAACAATCAAAAGAATCAAACGGCAGCAAAGAGAAACGGACGGGGCTTCAACTAAAGGTAATACCTCTTGGAGGTTTGGACGGCATTGGTAAGAACATGACAGTTTTTGAGTACGGAACTGACATGATTGTTGTAGATGCCGGCTTGATGTTTCCCGATGATGACCATCCCGGCGTAGACTTAATTTTACCGGATTATACATATATTCTCGAAAACGCTGAGAAGCTTCGAGCAGTTATCATCACGCATGGACATGAAGATCATACCGGTGCTTTGCCTTATTTGCTTAAGGATTTAGATAAACCTAATGTTCCTATTATGGGAAGTAAATTAACGCTTGGATTTATTGAAGGTAAATTTGCTGAGCACAAGATTAAGAATGCTCGCTTTAGAGAAGTTTTACCCGGTGAACATGTGGCGATAAACAATTTTGGCTGTGACTTCTTTAGCGTCAACCATTCTATACCGGCATCTTTAGGTGTTTTTATCAGGACGCCTGTTGGTAATGTTTTGCACACCGGTGACTTTAAGTTGGATCAAACTCCGATCGATGGCATCGTGACAGACTTTGCTGCAATTTCCAGATTTGCCAAGACCGGCATCGATCTTATGCTTTCTGACTCCACTAACGCAAACAATCCCAACTTCACTAAATCTGAAGCGGAGGTCGGAAAGGTTTTAAAACAGATTGTCGCTGCTGCTAAGCAACGTGTAATCGTAGCTTCGTTTTCCAGTCACATACATCGTATCCAACAAGTTTGTGATGCTGCTAAGGTGGCTAAACGAAAAGTTGCAGTAACAGGTCGATCGATGCTGACCAACACCAAAATTGCTCGTGATCTTGGGTACTTAAATGTTGAAGAAAAATCGTTGATTGATGCCTACACTACAAAAGATATCCCGCCTGAGCAGACAGTCATTTTATGCACAGGATCACAAGGCGAACCGCTTTCCGCTTTGGCTCGCATGGCTAACGGCGAACACAGGACAGTATCTATTGAAGAAGGCGATACGGTGATTATTTCAGCGAGTCCTGTTCCCGGGAATGAAAAAGCTGTAACCCGTGTTGCAAATGCATTGTCAAAGATAGGTGCAATTGTATACGACAAACACAGAGCTTTAGTGCATGTATCCGGACATGCCGGTGCAGAAGAGCTCAAATTAATGTTAACACTTGCTCAACCTAAAAACCTTATGCCGGTTCATGGCGAGGCAATGCATCTACGCGCTCACGCCGAATTAGCAAAGGAAGTAGGCATTTCTCCGTCAAATATATTTATCATTGAAACAGGAGATACCTTATTGTTGGATGAAAGCGGTGTTAGGCGAGGCAATCCCGTAGAGAGTGGCATTGTATTTGTTGATGGGCTTTCTGTTGGCGATATTTCTGCAGTAGTGCTAAAAGACAGACAAACACTTGCTAACGACGGTATAGTTACTGTTGTATGCATGCTTCGTCGTCGCGATTTTAAGGCTGTAGGGAAGCCTGAGGTCATTATGCGCGGTGTTAGTGGCGCTGACGATCCCAATTTGATAGACGATCTCATCTCAGTTGCCGAAAGAACAATAAATAAGCACGCAGGCGATAAGGGTTCTAACCCAAACTCTATAAAGCGTGCTTTGCGAGAAAGCATTTCCGGGTTGCTCTGGGAGCGTTGTAGACGCCGTCCAATGATTATTCCGTTGATCATGGATGTTTAAAACTTCGACTTGCAAAAACGAGCGGGCTGTATCAAAACCAGGATTATCATTCCCACTTTTTTTTCCGCCGTTTCCGCGTCTCTTCCTGCAACACTAGCACCATCCTGTGGATTCCCGTGTCTCTCTATGTCATTCCTGAACACCCCTGTCATTCCCGCGAAAGCGGGAATCCATAGTAAGCGGCTAGTACTATGGCAAAAGTTAAAGGAACCTTTTTGCCATAGTACTTTTGATACAGCTCTCTTTAATTTTATACCTCAATAAGCTTGTATTTGTCGCTGCCAAGGCCAATCTTCACAGCGTGTTCTATTTGCGCACGCCAATTGGTCGTAGGAGCAAGCGTAGTAAAGAAATCCGGTCTTTCGCTGTTGTGATGGCTGTGCCCATGTTCATCATCACTATGGCTGCATGCAGCAAGTTTTTCTCCAAGCATACTATTCTCTACAGGTGTTTGGGCGTTTACCAGATCAGCGCATGCAAGGTCTAAAGCTACCGGATCAAAACTTGCAAGCATGCCTATGTCTTGTACTATCGGTGCATCGTTAGAGCCCCAACAATCGCACAAAGGAGACACGTCGATCACCAAACTGATATGGAAGTGGGGTTTATCGCTGAGTATCGCAAGCGTATATTCGGCCATTTTTGCGTCAAGTATCGAACTGTCAGCGTCAAATGAACAATAAATTGCGTCTGTAGGACAGGCACCAATACACAAACCACAACCTACACATTTTTCAGCATCTATTGCTGCTTTCTTATTGTTGTAAGCAATAGCATTAGATGCACAATACTTATCACATTTTTTACAACCTATACATTTTTCAGCATTTATCTTTGGCTCCGATGCAGCATGCATTTCCATCTTACCGGCTCGCGATCCACATCCCATACCAATGTTTTTAATGGCACCACCAAAACCTGTTTCAAAATGACCTTTGAAGTGGGTGAGTGATATCAATACGTCTGCGTCCATGATAGCTCGTCCGATCCGAGCTTCCTTAATATATTCACCGTTTGGAACCGGAACCAAGACCTCATCTTGTCCCGTAAGACCATCACCAATAATTATGTGACAGTTTGTTGAGAAAGGTGAAAATCCGTGCTCATAGGCAAGATCCAAGTGCTCAAGCGCGTTTTTTCTGCGTCCGGCATAAAGCGTATTGCAATCAGTAAGAAATGGGCGACCACCTTTTTTGCGTACTAAATCTACAAGTACTTTTGCGTAATTAGGTCGTAAATATGCAATGTTTCCGGATTCGCCAAAGTGAAGTTTAATCGCGGTAAACTTATGTTTGAAATCTATGTTCTCTATTCCGGCTTTCACAGCGAGATTTTCAAGTTTTGTGAGTAGGTTTTCTCCTGATTTTACTCTCATTGATGAGAAATATACCTCTGAAGCCCCCACCTGATCTTTTGCGTTATTTTGCATTATTTCTCCCATTCTATAGGTTTAGCTGTATGCAACTACCTTGAATCAGTCAGCAATAGTTTGTTGTACTTAACTATTATCATTCGCTTTTGAAATATATCAAGAGGGGAGCATGCGTTAAAATTGTGCTGTTTAAAAAAAGAAAAATAAAATAAACACATAATGCTAGCAATGTATGTATGAAAGGGGATATGTAGTTATGATTTAAACACGTGATAAGGCGCTCGAAATATTGGCTGAGTATAACAAGAAGGAGTTTCATATTAAGCATGTTTGTATTGTTGAGGGCGTTATGAAGTATTTTGCGCAAGAGTACGATCCGGAAAATGAAGAGTTTTGGGGTCTGGTTGGGCTTTTGCATGATGTTGATTTTGAACAATTTCCGGATGATCATTGTGTTAGAGGCATTGAAATTTTACGGTCATATGATATTGACGAAAGCTTGATAAGGGCTGCAATGAGTCATGGCTATGGGTTAAGCGGTGTTGAGTTTGAACCGGTCCATATAATGGAAAAGATTCTGTACGCTACAGACGAGCTTACGGGGCTTATTGGTGCTGTGGCTATAATGAGACCATCAAGAAGCGTTCAGGATTTGGAGCTAAAATCTGTTAAGAAGAAATTCAAGCAACCGTCGTTTGCTGCAGGTTGTTCTCGCGAGACGATTCAGCGCGGTGCAGACATGCTAAATTGGCAGCTAGATGAGTTGATCACGCGTACGATCACAGCAATGCGCACCCTAGATTGCGTGGAGTAAGCAGCTTCTATGGCTGGATTTAAATACCTGATAATATATGTTATGTTAACTAATGCTTCGCATTGGTAAACATAAACGGCTTTGGGGGTGTTGTGGCCTTTTTGTGCTCTCTTTTACATTCCTGGTGTGGTGAAACCTAGGAAATCTACTGGGGCTGGGTCTGTGCTGTACCCAAAAATTAATGGCATTATTGTTCTGAATAGCATGAAGCTTACTATCATTATTAGGCTCATTACGATTAGCATGTATCCTGTACGTGCTTTCATTGGGTCTTTTTTGTCAAAATCTCGCCAGATCTTTAGAAAGCCGTATAGTCCTATAACAGCTGCTACTATTACTGTCGCAGCAGCAATAATTGGAAAATATAAACCTAGCGGGTTTTTGTCGTAGCCAATAAAGCGTCCGCAGAATTCCAGTAGGCNNCAATTAATATTGTCCACTTAGTGATATAGGCTGAATCCCCTATTGTACTTGGGCTCTGCTTGGCTTTTGAGTCTTTCATAATTGCTCTTTACGTTTAGTTTCGTTGTATTTTTCTAAGAAAGGATATTCAAAAACTGATACAAAAGTTACTATGTAGTACACTGCGCATACCAATAAAGCTAATCCAAGTCCCGAGTAGAATGAGGCAATTATTGCGTCGGGNNCGGGTACAAAGTTGCTAATTCTTATACCGATGCCTAAAACAATCATGATAAAGATCAAGATGTACGATTGAGCGTCAAAGAATAGGAATAGATTCTTAAGCTCTTCCGTGTAACTCAATATCCTCTTTTTGTGCCTTAGAGTTATTCTGATAAACATCATGAAAAATAATACAAAAACTATTACGAAGCCAATCGCCATAGGAAGTGTCCAGCCATATTCAAACGCGTTTACGCCAACGTTGACTACACTCACGCCTGCTGCTATCCATACAGCGGCTGCGACAAGAAGAAGGAATTTTGTGGGAATCAATAACATGAATGAAAGTATACCCTAGAGCTTATAGTTGCATTCGAGTATTTTATGTTTGTTGCCATTCCGACATAATGCATAATGCCTGATAAAGAGACTAGTTTTTAAAATTATTAGGCAACAATTACTTTTATATGTTACTTCCCTACTCACATATTCATTCCCTTTTGTTCACTTTTTTCTACCATGTTTTGGAGTACTTTTTCTGGCTGTTTTTCTCAATCTGGCAAGAGCTGCGTCCTCATCAGTTCCCTCTATGCGTGCACGCAGCCTTACTGCTTGGTCTCTTAGTTTGGCTGCTTGTTCGTAATCCATATTTTTAGCAGCTTCGGCCATGTCATCTTCAAGTGAGCTTATTATTCTTAGCACCTCTTCCCTCGCTAATCCTGATAGCTCATCAGCCAGGCTATCTATCTTTGTTGCTTCTTCTTCATCTTCTATGAACTGCATGATGTCGTTAATTGCCTTGCGAATTGTTTGCGGCTCAATACTGTGCTCTTTATTAAAAGCCAGCTGAATATCACGACGACGCTTTGTTTCATCAATAGCAGAGCGCATAGAATCGGTCACATTATCGGCATACAT